>QEVJ01000145.1 GCA_003576845.1 Planctomycetota bacterium | reverse complement strand
CCGCCGAGGGCGGAAAGACCCCCGAACGCGCCCATCCCCCAGCCCTTTTCGTCTTTGCGTATTTCCCGTAGCAAATTGAGACGATGGGCCTACAAGGCCAGACTGTCCTGGAGCATACCTGCGAACAACTCGCATATCTCTTCGATCCTCAGCTTCCCGCGGCGCATCAACTCCTGCTCGTCCCGCCGCGGACTCGTGGCCCTGGCAGCAACATCGACATTCTTGGCGTAGCTGTGGACCGACGTTTCCAGCCTGCCGCGGGCGCGGCGGGGCGGTTGCGTCGGGTTGGCCGGCTTCGGCCCGGTGGAGCGGCGTTTGGATGCGATCAGAACCGCAGGAAGTAGGGCAGCACGATCAACACCGCGCCGACGCTGGCGAGAACGATTGCTTTGACGATGACGAACGGGACGACCATCAACGCTACGCCGCACGCGAGCGGCACGACGGCCCGTTGCTTGCGGCCGTAGACGAAATAGCCCAGGCCGAACGCACTGAAGACGACGCCCAAGAGCAACGTGGTTGTGTCGAACATGCTCAACTCGCGGAAGCCAGCGAAATCGCCCCCGCTTTCAATCGTAGCAGACCGCCGGCGGTTGTGGCGTCGGCCGTTGCTCGCCCGCCACCAGTCGCCGAGGTATTCGAGGCGGTCGCGGAGGGCGTCGGCGTCGCACGCACTGGCCAAGTGAATCAGCCGTCGCAACATGTCGCCGATGGGGCGTTGGCTGGAGACGACGATGCCCGCAGGATGCCGGCCCTGTTGCATCCAAGCCGCGTGGCGGGCGGCGAAATGGGCGACGTTGAACGTGACTAGGACGCGGCCCTTCTGTGCGGCAAAGGTAAGCTGCGATTCGTCCGACTCGCCCAGCCGACCCGTTTCCGGCGTGCCGACGGCATCCAAGCCGGCTTTGCGCAGGGCGGGGGCGACCGCCGCGTAAATGTCTTCGTCCGTGAAGAATCGCGGGGCGCTCATGGGGCAGGCCGGCCGGCGTGTCGGGCCTTGACGGCAGCTTCGTCATCGGCCGCTAGGTCCGCCTCGATTTCGACGAGGTGATCGTAAGCGTAGGCCAAGGCGTCGTGAACATCGGCCGGTTTCAGGCCGGGGTATTGCTGGACGATTTCCTCGACGCTCATGCCCTGCCGGTAACACGTCAGCACGGTCGCCACGCGGACGCGGGTGCCGACGACCACCGCTTGACCGCCGCAGCGGGCGGCGTCCTGTTCGACGTTGCGGTCGTCCAGTTTGGGCATGACGCGGTTCCTTCGGCGATTGCTCGGCAGCGCGGCGATTAGTCCAATCTTACCACGCGACGCCGGAACCGTCGATTTCGACCGCTGGGAAACCACCTACCGCACGCTGGCGGTTATCCGCCAGGGGCGGGCGTTCATTCGTTGCCGGCGCGAATGTCGACGGCGTCGCTACGGGCCGCCGACGGCCCGCGTGACGACCCGCAGCACGGCCGCCCGGTCGTCCGCCGACAAGCCCGGCCAAGCGGCGACGACCGCGGCCAAGTCGGCGTCGACCAAAGCCGGGTCGAAATGCCCCGATGGTGCGCCGACTGCTGCGCATTTTGCAGCGCCCGGGTTGTCCGATTCTTGCGAATCCTTTACGCTGCAACACGTTACGGAATCCGGTTCGAGTCCTGCTGCGCCCATTTCGCGTATTACACAGTTCTCCTTCCGGCTGCAGATCCGTGAATGATGCGCCGACCTTGCCGAATTGTTTTGGCCGCCGTGTGCGGCGCCTCGTTGTCGTATTGTTATTTGCTTGGTTCCCGCCGTCGCTTGCCGCGCATGCCGCCGACTTGGCATGGCGATCGCCGAATCGCTTTCGCGTGTTGCTCGACGTCGACGCACGGGGCGTGGCGCGGTCGAACTCGCCGGTCGGGGTCGAACTCGATTTCGTCCGCCTGCTTCGCGAACACAACGTCGAGGGAACCTTCGACGAACACACGATCGAAGTGATCGCTTACGATCGTTTCGGCGTTCCGCAGGAGTTCGACTCCACGCGCCGCGGATACGAGCGCTACTTGTTGCCGTGGCGACTCGACAAGCTATACGGCGTCGATGCGGCGACACTGAAGTTCGTTCTTCCAGACGAGAAGTGCACGCAAGTCGCCGTCTATTTCGACACGGCCGAATCCAGCCGCGGCAATCCGCGGCGCTATCCCGGTCTCGTTGGCGACGGCGACTTCTTCCGCCAGGAATTCGGCCGCCGCGAGCTGGCCGCCAATCATTTTGATACGTTTGCCGATCTCGACCGCGACGGCGATCTCGACCTGTTCACCGGCGGCGTCGAGCCCTTCATTTATTATTGGGAGAACGTCGGCGGCACGGGCTCAGAGAGTGGCAATCGCCTGGTCGAACGCGGCCGGCTCTCGTCGGCGGGCAAGCTGCTCACGCTGCCCAAGAACGACGGCAACAACCGCAGTTGGGTCGTACCGCACTTTCACGATTGGGACGGCGACGGCGACCTGGACTACTTTCCGAGTTTCATGGACGGACCGTATTCCAGCCGCGTCGCGTTTTTCGAGAACACGACCGTCCCGGGCGGCCCGCTGACGTTCGTCGATCGCGGCGTGCTGAAGACCGCGTCGGGCGCGCCGCTGGCCGGACCGGCGAAGCCCGGTATGTGGTTCCCCTCGTTGACGTTCGTCAAGGATTTCGATGGCGACGGCGACGGGCGCACCGACGTGCTCGTTGGGTTCAAAAATCGCTGTTTTCTGCATCGCAACCTTGGTCCCGACGGCGCGAGCGGCTCGAAGCTTGCCGACGCGGTTGCCATCCAGGCCGACGGCAAAGAGATCGATCTGTTCAACCCGTGCTTCGACGTGGCCGACATCGACGCCGACGGCGATTGGGATCTGTTCGCCGCGGCGCAGTCGGGCCAGGTTTACCTTTATGAGAATATCGACGCGACGACGCCGCGCACCAAGCCCACGTTCGCCAAGGGCCGAGTCGTTGCCCACGACGGTCACTTTCTCGTCGCCGGCGGGCATCCGCGCGTCACCGCCGCCGACTTCACGGACGACGGCCTGGTCGATCTGGCAATCGACCGCGCATGGGGTTTGGTCGATCTAAACGACGTCTCCCGCCACCGCGAGTTCGCCACGTTGCTCAAGAACGTCGGCACGACGACGGCGCCGAAGTGGCAACGGGTCGGCGCCGAAGGCGGTGCGCCCTACACCGAGACCTTCCAGCCCTGTGACGCGGTGCGGCAGAATGTCGTCCGCGCCGTCGATTGGAATAACGACGGCCGAACCGATCTCCTGGCGGGCGATTGTGACGGATTCATCTGGTATTTTCGCAACACGACGAATCAGCGGTTTCCGGTATTCGCGCCCGGCGAGCGGCTTGCAGCGGGCGGCGAGACACTGAGCCTCGCCGGCAGTGGTGGACACGCGCGGCACGACGTCTGCGATTGGAACAACGACGGCCGCAAGGATCTGGTCGCATCCGACGGCGACGGCAAGGTCACCGTTTTCCTCAACGAAGGCACCGACGCCGCGCCGGTGCTCGGCCGCGGCGTGCCGGCCATGACTCAAGACGCCGACGGCAAGCTCGCGCCGATCGACCGCGGTACGCGCTCGCATCTGCTGGTTTGCGACTACGACAACGACGGCAAGAAGGATTTGATCTTCTCCGACCAGAACAATCCCGGCTTCTATTTCCTCCGGAACGTCCACACCGACGCCGACCCGCGGTTTGCGGAGGCCAGGCGACTCGACGTCAATCCGTATCAGCGCCCGAACTTGGGCTCGTTCGTCGATTGGGACGGCGACGGCAAGCGCGACCTCGTCACGTGCCAGTTCGAGCACAGCATTCGGTTTTATCGCAACACGAGCTCCGGTCGGCCGGGCGAAAAACCAATGTTTGCCGATAAAGACGGCGTCGCGATCGTCAAACCATACTCGATCATGATGATCTCCGGCGCCGAAGCGGTCGACTGGAACGGCGACGGCGACCTCGACATTCTCACGGGACAGGGCCACGGCGGCAGCCGCCTGCGGTTCTACGAGCGCGATTTCATCGAAGACACGCTCCATGGCACGCATCCAATCGCGCACGTCGGCAACTTCGAGCGCGGCGAACCGTCGCTGCTCGCCGTCGTGCGGCGGTATGCCGACGCGATGCTGGAACACGGCCGCGACGTATACGGGCCGCGGAAATCCGGATTATTCTTAAGCGCGCTCGATCGCCGCAAACTCAAGCCGCTCGACATTCGCCCCGATCCGCCGGGCGGTGTTCGCCGCGAAGACCGCGCGGGCCTGCCGTGGCGAAAGCTGACCGGCGCCAATCCGCACAACGACGAGAACCTGCTCCGCGTGCTGTATGCGTTGAGCGAGATCACGAGCGACGCCCGCTATCGCGACGCGGCCGACGGGTCGATCAGGTGGTTCTTCGAGCACGCACAATCGCCCGTCACCGGTTTGCTTCCCTGGGGCGAGCATCTGGCTTGGGACGTGCTGCTCGATCGGCCGATTTCAAGCAGCACCGAGTTCACGCACGAATTCGCCCGCCCTTGGGTGCTGTGGGACAAGAGCTTCGAGCTTGCGCCTGGACCTTCGAAACAGTTCGCGCTCGGCCTGTGGAACCACCAGATCGCCAATCAGAAGACCGGCGCATTCGATCGCCACGCGCCGTACGACCGCCACGGCCCGCGCGACGGCAAGGACTTCGCCCGCCACGCCGGCTTCTACATCCACACCTGGGCGCACGCCTACAATCGCACGCACGACGAGACGTTCTTGACGGCGATCGAGGTGCTGCTGGCGCGATGTGAACGCAAACGCACCGCGCCCGACGGCACGCAGCAAGCGACGCTCGGTCCGCTCGACCTTGAATCGGCCGCGGCGCTCGTTCCCGATCCGCTCGCATCGACATTGCGCGAGTTCGCTCGGGACGAGGATCGTTTGATCCTGGCCGATTTGCAGAAGCAGTTCGGCGGCGCGGACGGAAAGCTGCGGTTCAAGCCGACGTGGCAGGCCGGTTACTCGTCCGGAGTCGCGGCGGATTGGGCCATGTTCGGCATCGCCCGCAACGAACAAACGAAATCCACGGCGTTTCGCGATCTGGTCGTTGTGGTTGCCCACGCCTACGTCGACGCGCTGCCCGACGAAGACATCGACGTCTGGCCGATGAGTTTCAGCCACGTGATCAGCGCCCAGGTCGCCGCGTATCGTTTGACCGGCGACGCGGTCTACCTCGAACAGGCCCGACGTTTTGCCCGCGTGGCCGTCGACCAGTACTTCCAGGACAGTCCGTTGCCGCGGGCGAGCTTCAAGACGGATCACTACGAGACGATCACCGGCGGCGATTCGCTCGCCCTGGCACTGCTCGAAGTTCACGCTGCCGCCGAGAACTTCAAGCAAACCGTTCCGCTCAATACGATCGACCGATGAGCTGCGCCACGATCCAACGAACCGGGCATGGACGACTTTCCGTCGTTTGTGCTGTTGTCGCTGCCGTTGCGGCGTGGTGCATGCTGTCCTCGCCCACGCACTGCGACGACCTCGACCTCAAGAAACTCTTCGAGGAGTCGATCCCCGATTCGCCGTTTGCCGCCGTCGTCTACAAATACGCGGACGCCATGCTCGAACACGGCCGCGACACTTACGGCCCGCAACGCACGGGCCTCTTCTTGAGCGCCTTCGATCGCCGGACGCTCAAGCCGCTCGAAGGTCGTCCCGACGCTCCCGCGGGCTTATCCGAAGCGCTACGGCCGGGCACGCCGGGCAAACCGCTCGTCGGAGCAAGTCCTGCGATGGACCAGAACTTGCTGCGCCTGCTCTACTTTCTCAAGGACCTATCCACGCAAGATCGCTACGCACAAGCCGCCGATGCGGAGCTGAAATGGCTGCTGCACGCGGCGGCGGCGCCCGACTCGAACACGGCGCCGTGGGACGCCGGTGCGAGTTGGAACGTGATGCAAGATGAGTTCACGCCCGCAACGGAGCACCAGCCACACGAGTTGTTCGGGCCGTGGATGCTCTACGACCGCGGCTTTGACCTTGCGCCCGACGAAAGCAAGGCGGTCGCCCTGGCGTTGCGAGACCGTTTTGCCGGCGACGCCACGCGCCTCGAGCGCGCGGCGGAGTCTCCGCGCCAAGTCGGTTTCCTGTTGCGTTTCTGGGCCGATGCATATTCCCACACCAGCGACGAGAGGTTTCTCCAAGCCATCGACGCTCTGGTCGGAGTATACGAGTCGAACGATCGCGGGCGAAAAGGGGATGCACGGCCAGATCGCCAAACGCAGGGCGAGAGCGCGCACGACGTACTCTCGCTCGCCATCGACTGCGACGGCGCCGCGCGCGATGTGCCGGAGCCATACCGTACTCGCCTTACGTCGCTCGCCGCACGGTGCGACGGGGCTTTCTGCGCGCTGCCCCATGAATTGGGAACCAAACGGGGCTTTGTCGCAGTTCTCCGCTCGCCGACGGGCGATACCTCGCCCCGCACGTCGCATTGGAACCCCGCCGACGGCAAGTTCACGACGGCTGGCGTCGGCGTCCTGTGCGTTTCGCGCTACACGAACACGGGCAACGTCGCCTATCGGGAAATGATCGTGGCCGCGGCCGGCGCCTACCTCGACGCGCTGCCCGACGACGGCGAAGATGCCTGGCCGCTCACGTTCGGACAGGCGATCACCCTCGAACTCGCCGCATTTCGCATCACCGCAGACGAGCGATACCACAAGCGCGCGTTCGAACTCGGGCAACGCGCCGTTCGCCACTTCTTCGATGAAAGTCCGTTGCCGCGAGCCAGCCTGAAGAGCAACCACTACGAAAACACGACGGGCGGCGCGACGCTCGCGCTGGCGCTGGCCGAACTCCATCTGAGCACGCGCACGATCACCGCCGTCCGGTCGCCGCCCAACACGATCGACCGCTGACGGCGGATATGGCGACGCCCGGCGCTGGCAACGTAAGCCCTCGCGTCGGGCACAACCGCTTGCCTTGCGATGCGCGATCACTCCTCCCGCTCGGTCAACTCGTCGAGCGTGAACGTCGCCAGCGTCAATCCATGCGAGTAGTGCTCTTCGCCGGCTTCGTACAGACACGCGACGCGGCCGTCGCGGAGCACTGCGAGGCACGAATAGGCGCTTTGTCCCGGGAACAGCGTCTTCGCATAGGGCCAGGTCTTGCCCTCGTCGCGGCTCAGGCGCACCGTCATGTTCTCGCGCTTCGTGCTTGCCGGGTTGGAGAACAGAATGCCGCCCCGCTCGCCGGGATAGCGGAGGATGCTCGCCTGGCATACCGGTTCGATCAGCGCCTCGTCCGATTTCGCGTCGCCGAACGTTTCACCGCCGTCCTTGCTCAAGGCCACGAGCCGCCGCTTGTCGCCGCGATAGCTCCGCATGTTGAGCATGACCGTCCCGTCGGCCAATTCGACCGCCTGGCATTCGTTGCAACCGGGGCCGACGACTCCGCCGATCCTCCACGACTCGCCGCCGTCGTCGGAATAGATGACGTGCGATTGATGTGCCTTGGTCCCCAGCACCTTGTTGTCGCAGGGCACGAGGAGCCGGCCGCTCTTGAGTTGGATGCCAATGCCCGGGCCGGTGGCGTACCATGTCCAATGGGCCTTCTTCACGTCGCGCGTGATCTCGACGGGCTTCGACCAGGTGGCGCCGTCGTCGGAACTTTGCGCGATCCATACCGTTCGCGTCCCTTTGGCCTGGCCCGCGGTGATCTTCTCTTCGACGTCGTCGCCGCGGTTGTGCGTGAGCAGCAGATGAATGACGCCCGTATTGGCGTCGACGACGGGACACGGATTGCCGCACGTGTTGTCGGCGTCGTCCCACACGACTTGCGTCGCTTCCCAAGTCTTGCCGTTGTCGAGACTCCGCTTGACGAGCACGTCGATGTTGCCCGCGTCGCTCCGACCCGCCTTGCGCCCTTCGCAGAACGCGAGCAACGCGCCCGACTTGGTCGCGATCAACGCGGGAATGCGGTACGTGTGATATCCGCCCTCGCCGGCTGCAAAGAGCGTCGTTTGCCTCAATTCGTTGGCATGGCCGTGCGTCACGATACCGCTAACCAACATGGCGAGCGAGAACCAGACATGTCGGAGCTTCATGTGCGATGTCCGCCTGTGCTGAAAATGAGTTGCCGCGAGGACGACGATCCTAAACTCGCCTAGGCATTGCGTCCCCGCTTGAGTTGTCCGGCGGCATAACGAGTCCACCGCGACTTGATCTCCGCGAGCCACTGCTGCTTCTGTTCCGGCGAGTACCGCGCCCCGCCGCTTTCGATCGCCGCGGTCGCCGCGAGAAAATCGTTGCGGTCGACGATCGGCTGCACGGTGTGCGTAAACCACCGCCGCGCGACCGCAGTTCGAAGTTGGTTCATCTCGGTTTCCGACAGCATTCCGGCCGCACGATCGATCGCATCGAGCGCGGCGTCGAAATTGGCTTCCCGCGTAAGCTGCATGACTTGCAGTTTGCTCTCGTCGGCCGTCGCCGCGGCGGCGGGCGTCTCGCGCGCCGGCATCGACGAAGGAGCCGACGCCGGGGCAGTCGCCGGCCGCGGCGGCACAGGCAGCGGAGCGACATCCAGCGAACCGTTCGTCGTCGAAATCCCGCCGGAGATTTCCGACGACGAAAAGCCCGAAGAGGAGAAACCGGACGACGCGAACGAGCCGTCCGTGCTAGTCATCGACGGTCCCTCGACGGCGCGGCGAAGCGCCTTGACCATCGCCACGCACGACGGATAGCGCGACGCGGGCACGCGCGACGTGGCGCGGCGAACCACTTCCTGCTCGGCCGGCGGCAGCGCATCGAGCTTCAGCCCGCCGGTCAAATGGGCGTGCAACACGTCGCCGTAGTTGAGGTCTCGAAACGGCAAGTGACCCGTGCGCAGTTCGGCATAGCTGATCGCCAGCGAGTATTGATCCGTGGCGTCGCTCGGCTGGTGGCCCTCGATGCACTCGGGCGCCATGTACGCCGGCGAACCGGCCATCGCGCTCGTCGTGTGGCTTTCGCCGAGAACGCGGGCCAGGCCAAAGTCGCACACGCTCGCCGAGTCGCCCATGAGCAGAATGTTCTGCGGCTTGACGTCGCAATGCTGAATGCCGACCGGCCCGCTGCCGAGGTCGTGTCGCGGGGCGTTGAGAAAATCCAGCCCCTTGGCCGCGTCCCGCATGTAGTCGAGCAGTTCGTCGACGGGGATGCCGGTCTTGCCTTCGCGCCTGCATCGTTCGAGCCGGTCGGCCAGACTCTCGTCGCCGATCTGCATGGCGATGATGAGCGTCGTCGGCCGGGCAACGTCGCGTCCGGCCGCCGGTCGACCTGCGGTCTTGTCGCCGTAGTAGCCTTCGATCGCCTCGTTCGACAAGACGTCGCCCGATTGGTCGAGCATCCAGAAGGCATGGATGGGCGTCAAGTTCGCGTGGCGGACTTGTTTGACGTGTTGGAGTGCCCGCAATTCCTTGATGGCGGGCTTGCCGGCCAGGTTGACGAACTTGAGCGCGACCGACGTGCCACCCGGGGCCGATGCTTTCCACACCTCGCCGATCGCCCCGCGACCGAGCCGCTGCTGCAAGCGGTAGCCGGGCACGGGTTGTTCGCCGGGGCGAAGGATCATCGAATCACTCCAGCCGACCGAACCGTAGCGGAAGTCGCCAGATGCGGGTCGCCGACTCGATTATCAGTCGCGCATAATCGCGGGTCCAGTCTATCCGACCGTCCGCGTCGCCACTGGTCCCGATGCCGGACCGCGAATATCGTAGAGATACGACGCGAAGCGGACCGGACGGTCGTCGGCTGCGACGGTCTCGCGCGAGATCGGCGCGGCGGGAGGAAAGTCCGGGCTTCGAAGGACGCGGTGGTGGATAACGTCCACCGGCCGAAAGGCTAGGGAAAGTGCAACAGAAAGCAAACCGCCTCGCGCGTCGCAAGACGCGCGCGGTAAGGGTGAAACGGTGCGGTAAGAGCGCACCAGCAGACCGGGCGACCGGTCTGGCTCGGCAAACCCCACCGGAAGCAAGGCCAAACAGGGAGCAAGCGGCACGGCGCGATGAGGGAACATATTTGGGGTGGCACTGGCTTTGCCAGTGCGAGCTTGGACGCCACTGGCAAAGCCAGTGCCACCCCGACACCAAGTTCCCTCGCCGCGCCGTGCCGCTGCGGATCGGTCCGGTCCGCTATCGACTCCCGGGTAGGCCGCTCGAGGCGCCGGGTAACCGGCGCCCTAGAGAAATGACCGTCCCGCGCGCGGTGCAAGCCCCGCGCGGACAGAACCCGGCTTACAGGTCCGCTTCGCGTCGTTCTTGTTCTTTGACCACCGCGAGCCGGATCAACCGGCCGCCTTTTGAAGCGTTTCTTGCTGGCCGGTCGCCGACAGCACCGCATCTGCCGGGATCAGTTCGTCGTCGATCACTTGCAGCAGCTTCGAAATACACAACTTGTTCATGCTCGTCTTGCGGTCGTGGGCTTCGGCCCGCAAGGCTTCGTGCAGGCTCCGCGGCATCCGGACCGTAATCACCCGCGTCGGCTCTTCTTCCTCCGGCGGGAGCGGTCCCGTCTTCCTTAGGTTTGCCATCATCGTCTGAATCTCCGCGTATTCCTCGGTCTGCTCGAACGCGACCAATTCTTCCGGCGTCGGGAACGCCCGGCGGACCACCCCCGTCAGCCCGAGAATCTCGCGAAAGAACGCGACCCAGTCGGGGCTCTGGCGATAGAGGTCCTGGGCGATCCGAATGACTTCCTGTCGTTTGTTAGTGGTGCGGGCTTCAAGAGATTGAAGGTGAACCGACATGTCTGCCTCCTGCAAATGGGCGAAAAAGGACTGGAATCCAAGGCCCGCGTTGGCCGTGGGTTGCGAAATCCTAGAACGCCGATCAAGCACTGCGCGCATGGCATTGCTGGCATTGAGGTTACGGCAACGGCAGGTCGGTGCCTTCAGTTTTGGCACACGTGCGCAGTTGGCTAGCAACCGGTGCGTTGCCCAATGTTTGTGCAGCGGGCATTTTCCCGATTTCCAAAGTGTCTTTGCCGATTTCACAAACTTTGCGGCCGCATCTTGCCCAGGTTCGCGCGCACGCCGGTCCCGCGAGCTATCGCATCAGCGGACGCACGATCTCGACGAGCGCCATCGCGGCCAGGATCGCGAAGCTCACGCGGCGCAACACCCGCGGCGAGAAGTGACGACCGATGCGCAGCCCGAGATAGGTCCCCGCCAGCACGACGGGCGCCCCGACCACTCCGAGCAGCATCGCCGGCCCGATTGCCCTGCCGTACGCCAGACCGAGCAGGGCCAACTGGGGAAACATGCTCGAGAAGAACACGAGAAACAGGAACCCGCGTGTTCTGGCCGGCGGCCAGCCCTGGGCCATCGCCCACATCACGATCGGCGGCCCCCCGATCCCGCAGAACCCTACCAAGAAACCGCTCGACGAGAACGCCAGCCAGTCCCAAACCGCCGGATACCGCTGCCGCTTGCGGTCGGGCGTTCGTAGCACGAGCACCAGCGTCCCGAGCACGACGGCGCCGACGATCTGCCGGACCTGATCCCGGTCGAGATCGCCGGACAACGTGAGTGCCCAAATGCCCACCGGCAGCGCGAGAAACCGCACCAGGATCGGCCGCACGGACTCGCGGAACGGAACTTCGCGCCGCAGGGCGTACAACCCCAACAGGTTTTGGGCGAACGCCGCCACGGCGCTGATTGCCACGGCCTCGCTCAGCGTTGTCCCGACGATCAGCAACAGCGGAATGAGCACCATCCCCGACGCAAAACCCACCATCCCCTGAACCATGCTGGCTACCAGCAAAGCCACCGCGACTTCGGCGATTTCCAAGTGTGACATCGGCGGCGGTCGCGAATCCGGCGGAGAGCGCGTCGGGACGGCGACCATTCTACGCCGCCGCCTTCCAAGCGCCAGGGCGGCCCGATGCCGACGCCGTAGCACGGTCGCCGCGCTCCGGCCGCCCGTGGTAAAATGGAGCACCCGCCCCGTTGCCGCGACAATCGTTCGTTCCCGCCTCGCGCAACAGCGATCCTGCTCACAGCATCATGCCCCGCGTACTCGTTACCGGCGCGACCGGTTTCATTGGCGTGCATCTCGTTCGCCGCCTCCGCGAAGCGGGCGACGAGGTCGTTTGCCTCGTCCGCCGCACCTCGCAACGTGCCGCGATCGAGCCGTTCGACGTCGAGTTCGTCGAAGGCGACGTTGGCGATCCGCGGTCGCTCGCGCGTGCCGTCGCCGGCTGCGAAGTCGTTTACCATCTCGCCGGCTTGACGAGCGCCCTTTCCAGGACCGACTTGCACCGCGTCAACGCCGCCGGCGCGCGGAACGTGGCCGAAGCCTGTGCCACGGCGCCAAACCCGCCCGTGCTCGTTCACGTGTCGTCGATCGCCGCGGCCGGACCTTCACCGCTCAACCGGCCGCGCACCGAGCACGATCCGCCGGCGCCCGTTTCGCATTACGGCCGCAGCAAGCTCGCCGGCGAGCTCGCCGTGCGGGAGTTTGCCGATCGCGTTCCGATTACGATCGTGCGGCCGCCGATCGTGTTCGGCGAGGGCGATCGCGCGTCGCTGCCGCTATTCGCATCGGTACAGCGGTTCGGCGTTCACATGGCTCCCTTGTGGCGATCGCGGCCGTTCTCGTTCGTGCATGCCGCGGAGTTGGCCGCCGCGCTGGTCGCCGCCGCAAACTCGGCCCAGCGCGTCCAGCCGGTCGAGCGCATGCGCGAATTGGTGTTGTCTGGCCAATACAGCGAATCCATGCCGATCGCCGCAACCGCGAACGGCGATACTGGCGTCGTCGATGCAACCGGCGCCGGGGTCTACTTCGCCGCCTTCGACGAGCTCGTCACCTACGCCGACTTCGGCCGCCGGATCGGCCGCGCGCTCGGCGTCGCCCGCACGGCGGTCATTCCCAACGTCGCGCCTTCGGTGTGGATGGTGGCGCTCGGCAGCGAAGCGATCGCCCAGTTGCGGCGGCGGCCGATGATCTTCAATCTCGACAAGGCCCGCGAAGCCGTCGCGGGCGCGTGGATGTGTTCGAGCGCGGCCTTGATGCGAGACACGGCCTGGCAGCCGCAAAAATCGCTCGACGAACGGCTCGCCGAAACCGCCGCCTGGTATCGCGACCAAGGCTGGCTCCCCAAGCCCGGCCTGTTCGTGCGGCTCGCGCGCCAGTAATCGCGCCGGGTGGCACGGGTGGCTCGTCCACCCGTGAGACCTCCCGCTATGCCATCAAGTCCGTTCGCGCATCTCACGGGTGGGCAAAACCACCCGTGCCACCCCAACTCCTCGCGTTGATGCGTCGCAAAGCGTTGCACGTGCGCGATTCCGCCCTGTTGTCACCGCCGGCCGTTCTGCGGTACGCTTCCTAGATGGCCGCTACCCACGATCCCAACGTCGCCAACGACAACGACAACGCCAGCGCCAACCTATGGCACAAGAAGTTCTCCTGGCCGATGCGATTGTTCTTGTTCTGCTTCGTCGCGGATATGGTCGTGCGGAGTCTGCTGTCCCTTACGAATTGCGATAACACTTGGGCGTGGGAATACGACCTTCCGAAGCACCCGCTAGCCCTGCCGACCCCCGCGGAACTCGACGAGATCGCCGCCCAAGAAAAATCCCATCCAATATTCGCCCAGGCCGAACGACTTTGGCAAAGCGTCGCGTCGGTCGGCCCGTTCCTTTCGCCGATTCCCTCGGCGGAAACGGCCGCCAAGCTCAAGACGCCCGTGGATGCCGGTAAATACGCGATCACGTGGACGGTCACGCGGCTAGGCTTTATCGGACGCCTCGTCGGCGTCGATCAGGATTGGCCGATGTTCTCGCCGAACGTCACGATGACCGATACGCTCGGACGTTTGCGTCTCGTGTACGCCGACGGTTCGAGCGAAATCCACCGGCACGCGGCCGATCCCGAGGACCTCACGTGCTACTGCCACTGGTTCGAAGAAAAGCCGCTACAGGTCGCCCTGAAGATCCATCGCGACGAGGAAGTGCGGCTCGGGTATTGCAACTGGTTGGTAAAGAATCGACCCGCGAACGACGTGGGTTCGCCGCTCGTGCGGATCGATCTGTTTACCGTTAGTTACGCATACCCTAGTCCTGCCGACGACGCGCCGGCGTTCCTGAAAGCGCAGACTGGCCCGCCGCGCGCGCAACAGGGGCCGACGTTCTGGGTTTACGACGTAGCGACGCGCACGGGCAAGTACGTGGAATAGCCCGAATCGCCAGCGCACCATTCCGTAACGTTCTTTCACACCCGCCGTTCGATGCCGGATCCCGGAGTATCTCGGTGGACCCGTTTTTGGCACGAGCCGGTGCGTGCCGAGCGGCTAGCGATCGCCCGCATCGCATTCGCGCTGGCGATCCTCACCGACCAGATTTTTCAGTACGCGCCATACCTCGCGTATTTCTTCGGACCCGGCGGTGTGGCGCCGGCCGGAATCAACGACAACTATCTCGCTCGAACGTGGCGCTGGACCATCCTGTTGTTTCACACCGACGACATGGCCATCGTAGCTGGGGCGTTTGTCGCGTGGATGGCCGCGACTTTGCTGTGGCTCGTGGGCTGGCATGCGCGCGTAATGGGCGTGCTCGTCTGGTTCGGAGCAATGGCCTTTCTCACGCGAAATCCGAGCCTCAAAAACGGCGGCGACGACACGATGCAGCTCGCCGTCTTTCTGCTAATGATCTCGCCGTGCGCCGTGGCGTTGTCGCTGGATCGGTGGCGGCGGTGGCGGCGCGAGGGCGTTGCTTCGGCGGACGCTCCAGCCGACTACGTCGCGCCCTGGTCCGTGCGGCTCTTTCAGCTTCAGCTATGCACGATCTACGTCACGACCGGCATCGCCAAGCTCGCCGGGCATACGTGGTGGGACGGCACGAGCGTACACAACGTGATCAACGACGTGACGATGGCCCGCTGGTCGTATGCCCAATTCCCGATACCGATTTGGGTCACCGCGCCGCTCACCTATGCTTCGGTCTGGTTCGAGACGCTCT
>QEVJ01000144.1 GCA_003576845.1 Planctomycetota bacterium | reverse complement strand
CACGACCCCGAACTGCTCCGCGGCATCTACTTTCGCTGTTGTACCGCCGAGATCCTTGACAACCTGTAACCTGTTGCGAAACTTATGGTCCGGGCCATAATGGCATCTGCGATTCTCCATTATGAACAACGGGACGAAGTTTCTGTTAACCAATCGGCGTGCTGTTCGTCGATGGCGAAGTCGATGGCGACGAGCCCTGTCGCCGTTTGCCGCAGGTTCTGCGGGGCGAGGTCCAAGAGATGGCCGCGGCCGGAGGCGATCGTCTGCCGCAAGAGCGCGGTCGCCTGCCGCGTGCTCGCCCACGGCCCATCCACGAACCGCGAAACGATGCAATTCGCCCGTTCGTCGAACCAGAGCGGGTTCAGTTCCGCGTGCCGGCGGCTTTCGGCCACTCGCAGCCGCAGTTGCCGAACCCGGTCGGCCGCGGTTTCGCCCTCAAAAGAGTCGTGCGGACGCAAGAATTTCAGCACCCAAGCGTCGCGGCGGACGATGCGGACCGCCTCGAACGTGTCGACGGCCAGCCGTTCGTCGCCCGGCTCGTACGGAAAGAGAGAGAGAGAGCCGGGAATCGCGGGGGATTGTTCCTACACGCCTGCACCTCTGGTTGGTGATGCGTGTCAACTTAGCAGACGGGCGGCTGAAAGTCAATGAACTTTTTTACACATCGCCGCGGAATCCCGGAATCGCGTCAGTCCTCGATGCAAATCAAATGCCCCTCCGTGCGCAAGAAGATTGCTCCGTCGCTGATCGCGGGAGAGGCGAAGGTTCGTTCGCCGAGTTGGTTTTCCGCGACTTGTTCGTACTTTTCGCCGGGGCGGACGACTTTTGTGACGCCGTTGTCGTCGGTGAAGTAGACCAATCCGTTTGCGGTGACGAGCGAGCCGCTGTAGTGCGAGCCCATTCGCTGGAGCCAATGGCGTTTGCCGGTGGCCGCGTCGTAGCACGTGCCCATGCCTTCGTCGGAGACGCACAGGAAGTATTTGCCGACGACGATCGGCGACGGGACATAGGAACACGCTTTCGTCGTTCGCCAGACGATGTGCGTATCCGTCACGTTGCCGCTGCCGTCGGGACGAATCGCGAGAATATGATGCTCGGGAAAGCCCGCGGTGAGGAACAGGAGCTTGCCGTCGTAGACCATCGACGCGACGAACTGTTCGGTGGGGCCGTCGACGATCCAGTGCCGCTTGCCGGTGGCGG
This sequence comes from Planctomycetota bacterium, assembly GCA_003576845.1. GTDB lineage: Bacteria > Planctomycetota > Planctomycetia > Pirellulales > PLA5 > PLA5. Next base: position 17,042 of record QEVJ01000144.1, on the reverse strand, counting down.
GATCGTAGCTCGCCACGCACTTGCTGCCGGAAAGGATCATTTGCGTGCGGCCGTCGATTTCGCGGACGATCGGTGTGACGTAGCTGCGCGTTTTGTTCTCGCGGTCGATCTTCCAGACCGTCTCGCCCGTCGTGCGGCGGAGGGCGACGATGTAGGCGTCGCCGTCGTGGTCGCCGTTGACGATGACGAGGTCGTTGTAGAGCACGGGACAGCTACAGTAGCCGTGCCGGCTCGAAAATCGGCCGGGCCGCACGAGCCATTTTGGATTCCCGTCGTGATCGAACGCGGCGACGACCATGTGCCCCGGCGTGGCGTCGGATTTGCCTTGGCCGGAGTCGTCCGGGGCGAGAAACGTGACGTAAACGTGGTCGGCATCGGCGGCGGGCGTGCTCGACGCGAAGCTGTTGAGTCCGTGCTTGAACTCGAGCGGCGCGGCGACCACGTCGCGCTGCCAGATGGGCTTGCCCGAATCGCGGTCGAAGCATGCGAGCACGCGGCGGTTCTCGGCCTCGATGCAGGCGGTCAGGAAAATGCGTGTGCCGAAGACGATGGGCGACGAATGCCCGTAGCCCGGTGTGGCGACCTTCCAGGCGATGTTTTCGGCCGCGCCGTCCTCGGCGTTCCACTTGGTCGGAACGTTTCTCTCCGTGCTCGTGCCGTCGCCGCGCGGCCCGCGCCAACATGGCCAGTCTTCGGCTTGCAGTTTGCCGGCAAGCACTAGCAAAACGATCGCGATGAGCGGAACCAGCTTCATAAATTGGTTATCCTTGTACCCCGTGTTTCTTGCCCGCGGCGAATGCGGCAACGAACCATGTCGGCGGACGAAAGCCTCTGTTACAGTAGTAGCAACAGCGCGCCGCCGCAACCATTAACGCCCGCGCACGCACCTGCGCAGCCGCCGGGCCAAACTTACGCGTTTTTGCTCTTGTGCAGCTTCTCTTGCATCAGCCGCTTGGCCCGCTCGAGCACCTTGCGCCGGGACGCCGACAGGTTCTTGCCGGCGCGGTTGATGTAATACTGCAACATGCGAATGCCCGAGCCGATTCCTTTTGGACTGACTTTTTTGGACGCGAGCGTCCGCGCGATCGTCGTCGCGTCCTTGTTGAACAACTGCTGCGGTGGGTGGGTCGAGTCGGTGTCGACGTCCTGGACCCATTTCTTCTTGGCGGGCATGGTTCCACCTCGTCGGTTGTCGTGCGTCTGTCCAGCTGCGGCCTGTTCGTTGGCGGCGGGCAAGAAGCGTTCGACCGTCAATGTCCGCGGCGTTTGAAGAACTGCACCTCGCGCTCGTGCTTCTCGGCGGCGGCTCGGGTCGAGAACGTGCCGAGATTGCGGCGCTTTCGCGTTTTGGGATCCAGTTTTCGCGAGTACAGGCGATACTCGCCCGATTTGAGCTTGCGAATCATGGCCAATTCTCCGGTTCGGAGCCTTGTGGCGGATTGCCACAACCCGACCCGGTGCATCTTATATGCCGTCGCGAGCCGGCCGAGCTACGGAATCGCCAAACCGCCCACTGTCCACTGCCCACTCAACCGGAACTTTGGTTGCGGCCGCAGGCCGCGCTGGGCCCATTCGTGTCATCCGCGGTTCGGTCTCACCATGTATGACAAGAATGGGCACGGATGGACCTGGGGAACGGCCGCGGTCGTGGTGTGATCGTCGCGCGTGCCGTGGTATCATCCCTCATGCGGGCAGTCTTGCGGGCATTCTTGAACTCGGGGGTGTGGCGACCGATGCGAGTTTTCTGGCGAATGCTGCGGCGATGTGCGTACGTTTTGGCGGTCGTCGTACTCGCGGCGGGCATCGTCGCCTGGTTCTGGCCGAACGCCGGTTACGATCCCGATCGCGTGCACCCCGTCCTGCGGGAACTGCGCGAGCCGTTTCGCGAGGTTCAGGCGGGCTACTATCTGGATGGCGGCTCGGTCTCCGTGCGCGTCGTCGACGCAACCGGGCGGGAAGTAAATGTCGTCTTCAAGGTCGAATGGCACGATCGCGACGACGGGCGGTTGCTTATTTGGGTCGAGGACGGTCGAGGACGAAATAACCTCCCGAACCCGCCGGTGCTAGCACGACCTGTGCAGCAAATACGGCATCTCAATTTGGGATGTTATTTAATCCTCGATCCTTTCTTACGAGAAAATGTTTCTCGGCGACATTAACGATCCGAACCGCGTCGAGGTTCCCTTCACGCAGGACTCGATGAACCGAGCCCTCGAAATCGTCGACGAGTTCCCAATTGGCTACACGCGGGAAGGATTCGAGCGAGTAAACACGCTAGGAGCCTACCGGCATTACCCGCGCGATTTCATGCGCCTAGTTTGGCTGCGCCTCTGGTGCGACTTGGATTAGCCTCGCCATGAGAAACAAATCGGGCGCCACGCCTATCGCGTTCGGTTCGTCGCTCGCGAGATATGTCAGCTACGGCGCCGTCGGCGGCGCGTCTTCCGGATTGTGCCGATAGACCAGGATGCGGACGTGCTCCATCGTGATCATGCCTTCGTGGACGATCGCGTCCAATTCGGGCAGGAGCCGATCGATCTTGGCCGCCGCGTCGACGATTTCGATTACGATCGGCAGATCGGTGGACATCTCGAGTAGCTGGGCCTTGTGGACGACGCTGTTCGCGCCAAAGCCTTCCGAACCGCGCAGAACCGTCGCGCCGGCCAGGCCCAACGCGCGGGCTCGCTCGACGATGACTTCGTAGAGCGGCCGCCCTTCGTGCACGTCGGATTCGCCGATGAAGACCCGCAGCAGGGTTCCCTCTTCGTTGGTTTTCATGTGGCCTCCGAGTTCGAGATGCGGGACGGCGGCCAGCGGCGGGAAGACGCCACCTAGCTTGAGCGCGTCGGCGTCCTTGTCCTGCCGCTGGCGATACATCATCACGTAAGCCCGTTCGAGCGTGACGATTCCGTTCGCGACGATCCGATTCACGGACGCGGCGACGAAATCGGCGATCCGGTTTGGCGAATCGACGATTTCGACGATTACCGGCACGCGCTCGACGATGGACCACGCCCTCCGCCGGAGGATCGGCTCGCGGCCGACGAAGCCCAAGACTCCGCGGAGGACGGTCACTCCCGCGAGCCCCGCGCGGCGCGCCTCGCGCACGAGCAGCGCCGCGGCGGGGGTGAACGGCGCGCGGTCGGCGCTTTCCAGGTACGCCCGCAACAGGATTTGTTCGCCCTGGATGGACATGTGTTCCGTTCACCTCGGCGTTAACGGCCGGCGAGCCAAATGCCGCAGCGGACCGCGAGCAATCCGCAAAAGAGGCTTCCGAACATGTTGAGGGCCGACTTCAGGATCGCGCCGTCTTCGAGCAGTGAATTCGACTCGAAGGAGAACGTGGAGAACGTCGTATATGCCCCGACGAATCCAACCGCCACGGCGAGCCGCACCGTGTCCGAGACGATCATCCGCTGGCCGATCGCGGTCAAGAACCAGCCTAAGACGAAGCTTCCCGTCGCATTGATGACGAACGTGCCGATGGGAAAGCCCGTGCCAAACCACCGGCCGCAGAGGTTTGCCACGGCGTAGCGGAGAATGGCGCCCGCGAATCCCCCGGCGCCGATCGCCATATACTGGGCGAGCAATTTCATCGCCACTCTCGACGGAATGAGCCAAAGACAAGTGGAGCTGCCGAATCGCCGCCGGCAGGCACAGGAGTCCTTTACCGGCACGACGAGGCTGCTGTACTCGACGGCAAATCCCGCAGGGTGTCAAGGAGTTGGCCGTTTGGTTGGCCAATTGAGAAACGACCGCGGAACCGGCTGCTCGTCAAAGCGAACGGGCAGCCGATTCCTGAGGCTGTGGTGCGCCCGGCGTTCCATCCGGTTCATTTCTGAACGGCCGGAATCAGCAGGCCGATCAAGATCGCAATAATGGCGATCACGACCAGACCCGGCGGCCGATCATCGACGAAGCGGCCTGTGTTCGCGACGACGGTTCCGTCGCTGAACTGCACGGCGTCCTGCCACGCAAAGTGCATTCGTCCGACCTGGTCGCCGTCGACGTCCCAGGTCGTCGTGCCGACCAATAAGTCGCCGTTGGCGGCTTCGAACACGACGACGCCTTGGCCGACGAATGTCCCTTCTTCGTCTCCGGGAACGAGCGTAACTTCGCCGCGAGCCGTAAATCGCCCCAAATGGGACGCGACGCCGTCGAGCTCGAACGGCGACGGCCCGTCGTCGGCGTAGTCGATCGTGCCGCCAAAGTTCTTCATCTTGACCGGCGAAACGGCCAGCGCCGGCGTAACGGCGCGCGGCAAGAACGTCACAAGCGTCACCAAGGCGACCATCTTCCAACTGCGCGTCAAGGTACCTTTCATGGCAATGGCTCCGAGAAGTGGAGGCGACGCCCTCCGTCGGCAATCGACGAGGAAACCGGCGTCTATCCCCTAAAGCGCAAACGAACAGGCATTTGCTACGCCGATAGTACCACGACCCCTGACACCCGGCCCCCGATCCCTGGCCCCCGCCTCACTGATGCCACTCGCCGACGAACGGCTCGTAGAATTCGCGCCATTCGCGTTGGTACCAGACCGGCGACGAGGGGAAGCCTTCCTGGCCGAGCGTGTCGACGGCGACGATGTAATACCGCCGCGTGTGTTTGCCCGCCGTTTCGTCCGCGAAGGTGGTGTCCTTGACGGGTTCGGCCGTAAGCCGCGACACCGGGTCTTTGTCCCAGCGGCCATCGAGCCGATAGACGCGATAGCCGGCGATGCCCTTGTTCGAGCTTGCCGCCCATTTGAGCCGGCACGTTTCGCCGTCTTCCCTGCTGAAGAGCATTTCGGGCGACGGCGGAATCGTAAACGTCGCCGGCGATGGGCCGCCGGTTTCGCCCGACTCGTCGATCATGCGCACGCGATACGCAAAGACCGCGCGGCCGTAGGGCTTGCCCGAGGAGTCGAGATGCTCGCGGTGCAAGTCGCGGTCGTAGATCGGCTCGCCGTCGAGTTTCTGCGGCTTGGCGAGGTCGATCGCCGTGTCGATGAACGCGGTCTCGGCGGCGCCTAGCTTGCCCACTTCCACGAACGGCCCGACGCGGCGAATCGCTCCGACCGACGGTTCCGCCAGCGGCGGCGTGTTCTGCTTGAGCCGGGCGAGCTGGTCTTCGCTCCACACTTCGACCGCCGCCCGCTCGACGAGATAGCGAGCGGGCTTCGCGTTCGCCGGCGGCGTCCAGGCGACTTCGACGCGATTATTTGCCAGCACGGACGCGACGACGTCGGTTACGACGCGGGCCGCGCTTGCCGACGAGTCGGTTTTCGGCACGGCATCGCTCGGTTCTGCATCGGCATAACGATACGTCCAAACCTGTTGCTCGCGGGGCTTCGACGTGCAGTTTTCGAGAATCGCCAGATTTAATTCCGGCGCGAAGACGAGATTCCGCGTCCGATTTCCGCCGGCGTCCGGCTCGGTCTTCGGATTCATTCGCGTCCAGCGATTGGCGCCGGCGTCGTAGGCCCAGGTCTGAATCTCGTTGCCGCCTTTCTCTTCGTCGTCGTCGCCGCCTTTGTCGATCTTGACGATCGCCAGCACGACCTTGTTCACGCTGTCGTAGGTGAGCACGGCGTCGTTCTTGTTCGTCGGCGGCATCGAGGGCGGCTGCATGTCGCGCCACTCGTTCTTCGCCACGTCGTAAGCCCACGTGTGCGGATCGTCGCTGAATTGCGCGCCGAACAGGATGTGCAGCTTTCGCGCGGCGTCGTAGGCCATGTTGCCGCCGCTCCGCGGTTCGGGCTCTTTTGCGGGCTTCGGGCGATGCCACTCGTTGCGCCGCGGGTCGTAAATCAACGTTCCTTCGCGGCTTCCTTCGCCGCCGAATACGACGATCACCTGTCGGTCGCTGTCCCACGAGGCGCACCGCAACCCCGCGAGCGGCGGCGCGGGCAGCGGCGTCATCTTCTTCCAGCGATTCGCCGCGAGGTCGTACGTCCAGACCGAAATGTCGTTGAGATACAGCTCGCGCTGCCATTGCCAGCCGTGGTTGCCGCTGAAATTCGGAAACCGCACGTATAGGCCCGTGCCCGCGTCGTAGATGTTCTGCTGATTGCAGCACACGCCCGGCGGCGACAGGTTCGGTTCCTTGAGCGACCAAACGGCCGACTTGGGATCGAACGTCCAGACCTCGGCGCCCTGTTCGCCGCCGCCGCCCTGGTTGTGGCCGCCGTAGCGGACGAGCAACCGATGCCGCGCGTCCCACACGCACGCGCCTTCGTAACCCATCCGCGGCGAAATGGGCGTGCCCTCAAGCGGCGTCCGCTTGACCCATGTGTTCGCCGGCTGCGACGCCAGCGAGAAACCTTCGTCGCGGCGAGCGGACCGAACGACGCCCCACGTGACGAAAACACTCAAGGCCATCGCGCCAAGAACGGTGTGTCGCATGATTCCGCCTTTCGTTTTCGAGGGGTCGCAGTTATCGGCCGGAGCATCGCCGAACATTATGCCCTCTGGGCAAAGCAAACGCGAGCAATCGCCGCAGCACGCCGGCCAGGGCATTTTTTGGCAATCGCGATGCATGGAAAGCAACGACGGGCGAAGGCGGTGGTGCCATAAGTGAGTGGTGGGTATGCTGATTCGAACGCGGCGTCGAAGAGAGGCTAGCGATGTTCGTGTGGCCGAAGCATTCGCAATGGAAAGAAATCTGGCAAGTATGGGAGACGTTCTAATGCGGTTGAATGACAATTGGCGCGGTGTTCGGGGAAACGTTCGTTGGTTTGCGGCGGCGGTCGCGTTGGCGGTCGTCGGGGTCGTAGGTTCGCCTGCGTCGGCGGTGGAGTTGCGGGTGGGGGATATTTTGGTTGCGGGATTTGCGGAGAATGACGCTGGCGACGTCGTGCCGGCGATCGTTCACGTCGATCCGGTGACGCGGAATCGTGTCTTTCTATCGGGCGCTGGCGTCGGCGATGGACCCGCGTTGATTGGACCGCGGGGCATTGCACCCAACGCTGACCGTGGGATTTATGTTCTCGACGCGGGGGCCAAGGCAATTCTCGTTGTCGACCCCGAAAACGGCGACCGGCAGATTATCTCGGGCGAAGGCGTTGGGCAGGGTGAACCTTTCAACATGCCGCTCGGGGTTTGGAAGAGGAACGACGATTCGTTGCTGGTCGTGGATCGCGCAGCGAAAGCGGTGTTCGATGTCAACCCGGTAACGGGCAAGCGAACGGTGATTTCGTCGCCAAGCGTGGGCAGCGGCCCAAATCTCATCGAGCCGAATGGCATCACCACGGCGCTCGACGGCACCATTCTTGTCGCGTCGTATGGCGAAACGATCGCCGAGGATGAGTACCACGGGCTGGTTTACGCGATCGATCCGACGACCGGGAATCGTTCCATCTTGGCCGATGCAACGCACGGCGATGGGCTGGGCTTCATTGCACCGATCGGGATCACGCGCATACCCGACGGGCGAATCCTGATGACGGACAATTGGGCGGCGAAGGTGTTCGACATCGATCCTGCGACGGGGAATCGCACGGTGTTTACGGAGAGTTTAGGCAATGCGACGCCGGTGCCGAACCAATTCGTTAGCCCCCTGGGAATCGCGGGGGCGCGGGACGGCTCGGTTTATTTCTTCGATGTGGACAACGAACTGATGCGAGTTGGCGCGGCGGGAGGATGGGCGAGCCGGTTTTCTTGCATTTGCGTAGGTTTTGGCGAAGGTCCCCACATCCTCGAGGCGTATGGCGTTGGAGTCGTACAAGTGCCGGAGCCGGCGGGGATGGCGTTGGCGGCGGTGGGTGGTGCGGTGGTGACTGCGGCGTTCGCGCGGCGACGGATGCGGCCGAGGGGCACTGCTTAGGTGATGGATAGCGGGTTGGCGACTCCACACTGGCGAAGCCAGTGGCACCCCTCGATCATGGTGGGAGTTGGTGGGGCGGTGGTAGCGGTCGTCGACAGTGCCACCTAGCCGCGATACCTGGCGCGCTTGCTTTTGATTTGAAAGGGTTAGGAATGCAGCTCGAGGCAATTTATTATGCGGCCCCGGCGCCAACATCAATGAGGTCGTTGACCTTGTTGGGCCTTGTCTTCGATCGAATCATCTTTCCCGGCGTGCATATTCCTATGGAGGGAGTGGACAAACAAGGGGTTCTTCGCGAAGTTGCACGCCTTCGAGGCTTGGGGATTCGCGATGTCGATGATGCGAGCATGATTAACTGCATGCTCTGTGCTGCGAATTGCGAGTTCCTTAAGGACTTTTGCTGTTTTTCTGGGCGTCCAGGGGTAATGGGCGTGCTAGAAGCGGGAGCAGAAGAGTTTGCAAAAACTCTCGAACAAAGCGTGTGGGGCGCGCCTCAAGGAGGGTTCGTGCCTAGCTACACGTTTGGTTTCGCGAAGGCATTGCCAGGCGATGGGACTATCTCCGTTAATGGTCCGTGCTCTTTTGCTTACCCAGCGAATGCTTTTCTTGCATCCGTGCGCAGCGGTACCGTGTTAATAAACGATAATCCAGAATTGCCAGTGCCGGCATGCGGATCGTTAGCCCCGAGGTCCGATGCGAAGCATTTGTCTACGATTTTGGCATTGGAAACGGTTAAGCTACTGCTGCCCACTTTTCGTGAAATGTCATTCGAAGAACTTGCAGAATTTCGCGCGGAAACCCGTGATCTCGTTCGCCCGTTTCGCAACGCCATGCTTCGCTTGTCCAAAGAACTCAACGCGGCTATTCTCTCAAGCAGTTCACTGAAAGACATAACCAGGGAGGCGAAATTCCTTGCTGAAACGACGGTACTCCCGGAATTGGACGATTTACGTGCAGAACTTTCTCGGCCGATGCGCCCGTGGTATCGACGTATTGTGGCATTGGCACAGCAGGCCCCCGAACTCGTCGGAGCCTTTGCAACAATGCCTTTAAATCTTGCCGTGGCCAAATTGTTGGGAACAGTTGCTGGCGCACTCGCTGACATTCAGGACGAACGACTCGAAAAGGACGGGATCGCAAAGCGAGGCGGATTCCACTATTTGTTGCGCATGGACGCTATCGCACGTTAGCATTTTCAGGCGGGTAGGGAACGCGAGTCGTTCGGCGGTTCGTGTCAGGCCGGCGCGGTTTCGGGCTTGCGAGAATGGTTACGTCTTGCGCCGCTTGGCCTGACCTACGGGTTAGCGAGTTGGCTTGAAGACTACTGCCCCCAGCGGTGGCAGCGAAATCTCGATCGCCGCCGGTCGCCCATGATGGCCCGGTTCGACGGCCATCACTCCCGGCCCGTTGCCGATGTTGCTGCCCGTGTAGAATTGGGAGTCGCTGTTGAAGATTTCCTGATACCAGCACTTCTCCGGCACGCCGATGCAATAGTTGTGCCTGGGGACCGGCGTGAAGTTCATGGCGACGACGAGAAAATCGTTCGGATCGGCGGCGCGGCGGATGTAGGCGAGCACGCTGTCTTGGCGGTTGTGGCAATCGATCCACTCGAACCCGCGGTAATCGAAATCACGCTGGTGGAGCGCCGGCTCGCGGATCAAGAGCGCGTTAAGATCGGCCACGAGTTGCTGCACGCCCTGGTGCAGCGGCCACTGCAACAAGTCCCATTGTAGGTTGCCGTCGTAGTTCCATTCGTTCCACTGGGCGATGTCCTGGCCCATGAACAGCAGCTTCTTGCCCGGATGCGTCCACATGTAGGCGTACATGAGCCGCAGGTTGGCGAACCGCTGCCACAGATCGCCGGGCATCTGGTCGAGGAGCGAGCCTTTGCCGTGGACGACTTCGTCGTGCGACATCGGCAGGATGAAGTTCTCATGGAAGGCGTAGATCAGCGAGAATGTCAGCTCGTCGTGGTGATATTGGCGGTGGATCGGTTCGTGGTGCATGTAGCGGCGGGTGTCGTTCATCCAGCCCATGTTCCACTTGAAGCTGAAGCCGAGTCCGCCGACGTAAGTCGGCCGCGAGACGGCGCCCCAGGCGGTCGATTCTTCGGCGATCGTGATCGCGCCGGGATGGCGGAGGTGGACTTGCTCGTTGAACTGCTTGACGAAGTCGATGGCTTCGATGTTCTCGCGGCCGCCGTAGCGGTTGGGAATCCACTCGCCTTCCTTGCGGCTGTAGTCGAGATAGAGCATCGAGGCGACGGCGTCGACGCGCAAGCCGTCGATGTGATACTTGTCGAGCCAGAACAGGGCGTTGGCGACGAGAAAGTTGCGGACCTCGTTGCGGCCGTAGTTGAAGACCATCGTACCCCAGTCGGGATGCTCGCCCTGGCGGGGATCGGCGTGTTCGTAGAGCGCGCTGCCGTCGAACCGCCACAGGCCGTGGCCGTCGCGCGGAAAGTGCGCGGGCACCCAATCGATGATCACGCCGATGCCGGCCTGGTGAAGCTGGTCGACGAAGTACATGAAGTCTTGCGGCGCGCCGTAGCGGCTGGTGACGGCGTAATAGCCGACGGTCTGGTAGCCCCACGAGCCGGTGAAGGGATGCTCGCTCACCGGGAGCAGTTCGATGTGCGTGTAGTGCATCTTCTGGCAGTACTCGACGAGCCGGTATGCCAGTTCGCGGTAGGTCAGCCAGCGCGAAGGGTCGGCCGGATCGCGCTGCCAACTGCCGAGATGGACCTCGTAAATCGCCATCGGCTTTTCGAGCCAATTCGTCCGCTCGCGGCGAGCCATCCAGTCGCGGTCGTTCCAGTGATACGTTCCGAGGTTCGCGACTTTGGACGCGGTGCGCGGCGGCACTTCCGCGGCAAAGCCATACGGGTCGGATTTTTCGAGCACGCGGCCGTGGTGGCGAAGCTGGAACTTATAGAGCGTATTCTCGCCGAGCCCGGGCACGAACAGTTCCCAGACGCCGCTGGGAATGTGCTTGCGCATCATGTGGCGGCGGCCGTCCCAGCCGTTGAAGTCGCCGATGACGCTGACGCTTTCGGCGTTCGGGGCCCAGACGGCGAAGTTGACGCCTTCGACATCGCCAACGCGGCGAATCTGCGCGCCGAGCCGCTCGTAGCTCTTCCAGTGTGTGCCTTCGCCGATCAGGTACAGGTCGAAGTCGGTTAGGAAATTGCCGAACGCATAGGGATCGTGCATGGTCGTTTCTTGGCCGGAAGCATCGGCGATGCGGAGCAGATAGTCGTGAGCGGGGCGATCGGCGCGGGCCGGCAGGATCGCCTCGTAGAAGCCGCTGGGGTGAATGCGGCGCATCGGACGCGGGGCGTTTTGGGCGGGATCGACGACCCACGCGGAATCGGCGTTCGGCAAATACGCGCGAACGGCCAGCGCCTTGCGGCCTTCGTGGCTGATCGGATGAGGCCCGAGAACGTGGTGCGGGTTTTCGTGGCGGCCTTCGACGAGCGGGACGAAATCTTCGATGCTAAGCGTGGTCCGCACGGGGAACTCCGTTTCAGAGGCAGGGGTCGGGATTCAGGGGTCGGTGGTCGGGGGGCAGGGGATTCGGGGTTCGGGGTTCCGGATTCGGCCACGCTGCGCTTGGCCGTTCACAATTCGCAATTCACCATTTTCCATTCACCATTGAATGGATCACTGCGCCGCCGCCATTGCCCAACGGGTTCGGCAGGCACTCAGGGCTTTTCGGAGCCGATTGCGGACGTTGGGCCAACGCGCCTGGTGGGCGGAATCCGACGTATCGTAAACGTCGCTCGTCACGAAATCGCCTTCTCGTGGCGCCGGCACTTCCGCGTCGCTCGCGGCCGCTTCGTCCGTTCGCCACGTGCGGCAAACCAGCGTGTGATACGCCAGGGCCCGGTCGATGCGTTGCCAGAGGTCGGCGTTCTTCACCGGAGCGAACTCACCGAAGCGGTCCCAACGCCAGTGGTTCTCGCGCCACTCCGCGAGGCCATACACCAGCCCGTGGCGGACGTAGCGGCTGCCGGTGACGAGCGTGACGTGCGAGGGCTGGTCAAGCGCTTCCAGCCCCCGAACGACGGCCAGCAGTTCCAGGCGTTCGCCGCGGTCGTCCGGCTCGCGGTCGGCGGCTTCGAGGCGCTGGCGGCCGTCGCTCGATTGGAGCACGAACCGCCAACCGTCGCGCGAGGCCGGCACGCCAGGAATGCCCCCGTTGGCTTCGCTGAACAACACGAATTCCGGCCTGGACGCGTCCATCTGGTGCCCTGACAACCCGAAAGGTCGTATGGCCGCGCGTCCGTGCGGAACCAATCCTTGGCGAGTCGAGTGTATCAACTCCGTTAGCTTATCGGCAAGGTTCACGCGGTTTCGCCAATTTCTCCAGAGGATTTATTTCCATGCGCTTCAACGTGGCCCCGGCGACGGGGGCGCTGCTACCCATAGCGGCATCCCATGGTGGAACGTGCTACCTTGCGGCAACAGGCCAAATCGAAACCGGTGGTGCTAAGTGCTATTGCTTTATGCAGTTATGAATCGTGGCCGGGCGAGCAAACGCCGCGGCCCGGACTCCTTGAGCAGATCGCTCGCCATCGCGTGCACGGCAATCGCATCTTATTTAGGCCTCGTCAGCAGAATTCGTGGGTGAAATTCGGTTCCGGTAGGGCGGCGATGTTACGAAGACTGGCAGTGTCCATCTACTTGTCGGACACTTCGCAAAAAGAGACTCTCCGAGGGAACGCTACCAATCTTGCCTCTCGACCGACGTGCTCGAACGAATCCTGCTCGGTTTTGCCGAGAAATAAGTTGCGATTGCCGTGACCTACATACCGAGCTCGGGCGAGGGTCGATGATGGCGCAGCGGTCTTCATCAACGGAGTCGAGATTCGGCGCTGGCGCCTCGCGACGGACGCTGTTTTCGATACTTGGGCGAGTGCCGCGTCTTCCAACGACGGGGCGACGTTCGAGTCCGTAGTCGTCGATTCCCGATTGCTTCGCCCCGGGCGGAATGTCATTGCCATCGAGGTCCTCACAAGGCCATAAAGTCCAGTTGCGTACCGCGCAACGTTGCGTCCGGTTGGCGGGCGTATTCGCTAATCTCGAACATCTCGACGAATTCGATCGTCGCGCCGCGCGCGGCGCCATAATTCGCGAGGATCTCGCCGCGGCACCGATCCGCTCGCGGGCGAACGACGCCGGAGTACCATTCCCGGAGCCACGACAGGCGGGCGGTGCCGTCCGACGGCACGCGATCGGCGACGCCGCGGTTGTGCGGCAGCCAGTCGAAGAATTGCGACTTATGGCAAGCCAGCATGGCGACGATCGTGTCGAATTCGGCGGCGATGTCGACCACGATGTCGGGACGCAGAGGAGCCGGCCGTGTGAACAGGTCCGGCATGTAGGCCACGACGGGGTCGCGGGCAAGCGGCGGGACTTCCGGCACGATTTTGGGCACGGTCACCATGTACGATGCGTCTTGAACGGCCTGGCCCACGGCGCGGTGATCGGGATGGTAATCGCACGTGCGGTGTGTAAGCACGAGATCGGGCCGATAGCGGCGCATCTCGGCGATGATGGCTTCGCGGACTTCGAGCGACGGGAGCAGATTGCCGTCGGGAAACGTCCACACGGCGGATTCCGCGCCGATCACCGCGGCCGATGCGGCGGCTTCGTCCCGCCGGATGTGGCGTAGCTCCGCGCTCGGCAGCGATTGGTGCCCTGCGCCGCCGTCGGTGACGGAGACAAGTTTGACGGCGCCGCCACGGCGGCGAAACTGGGTCGCGAAGCCGCCGGCGTGAAATTCCGCGTCGTCCGGATGTGCGCCGAGGATCAGCAGGCGAGGCGATTCGGTCATAATGATGCAGGGGTCGGGGTCCGGGGGTCGCTGCGCGACTTCTTTGTCGTCCACTGTCCACGATCCACCATTCGGTATTTCCTATCCGCTGCCCGTTACTCCAGCTTCACCCTTGGATCAATCAACCGATACGACAGATCCACGAGCGTGTTCGCCGTGTACAGAATCGCGGTGTAGACGAGCACCATGCCCATCGCGAGCGTGTAGTCGCGGGTTTTGGCGGATTCGATGAAGTGCGTGCCGAGGCCGGGGATGGCGAAGATTTGTTCGAGGACGAGCGAGCCTGTGAGGATGCCGGCGGTGGCGGGGCCGAGATACGAGACGACGGGCAGCAGCGCGCCGCGGAGGGCGTGGCGGAGGATGACGTGACGCTTGGGCAGGCCCTTGGCGTAAGCCGTCCGGATATAGTCTTGCGACAGAACTTCGAGCATGCCGGTGCGCGTGAGGCGGGCGATGTAGGCGGCAAACGGAGCGGCGAGGCATACGGCGGGCAGGGCAACGTGGGACAGCGTACCCCAGCCGGCGACCGGAAACAGATTGAGCGTAAAGACGAAGACCAGCAGCAGCGCGCCGGCGAGCACGAAGTTCGGCACGGCGATGCCCAGCGTCGCGACGGCCATCACGGCCGCGTCGATCCACGTTTGCCGCCAGATGGCGGAAGCCACGCCGGCGGAAAGACCGACCGCGAGCGCGATGGCGAGGGCAAGAATGCCGAGCGTGGCTGAGACGGGTAAACCTTGGCGAATGACGTCGTTGACGCTGAAGTCGGCGAGCTTGAAGCTCGGGCCGAAGTCGAACTGCATCGTCCGCCAGAGGTTCGTGAAATACTGCTCATAGAGTGGGCGGTCGAGTTGATAGCGGGCGGCAATATTGCGTTCGACTTCGGCCGGCATGCGGCGATCGCCTTGCAGCGGTCCGCCGGGAACGGCCCGCATGAGGAAGAATGTCGCCGTGAAGACGATCCACAGCGTAAGGGCCATCCAGGCGAGGCGGCGGAGGAGGAAGGAAAGCATTGGAATGACGCCGGCTAATTGAATGCTGACGAAATGCAAAATGAAGAATGAAGAATGCAAAATGTAATGCGGGCGAGATGCCCATCTTTCATTCTTCATTTTGCATTACGCATTTCTCCTCTGCTGAACCAATCACCTCAGCCCCTCGACGCGGAGGTAGCGGTCTTTCTCAGCTTGGTCGACCCGGAGCATTTCCAGCGGATGCACGTCGAGCGGCGTCGAATGAAAGCCTTTGACATACGGGCGGACCATGTTCTTCGAGACGTAGAAGTAGAGCGGGATGATGGGCCGCTCGGCAAGGACGATCGCTTCGGCGCGTTTGAGGATGTTGGCTCGTTCGGCCCCATCGGCGGTCGTGGCGGCTTCGGCGATGAGGCGGTCGTATTCGGCGTTCGACCAGCCCGTCTCGTTGTTCTCGCCGCCGGTGATGAACAGTTCGAGGAACGTGTTGGGATCGACGTAGTCGCCGATCCATCCGCCGCGGGCGATGTCGTATTCGCCTTTATGGATCGTATTCAGGTAGATGCCCCATTCTTCGTTGCGGAGCTTCACGTCGATGCCGAGGTTGCGCTTCCAGTCGCTTTGCAGGACTTCGGCGATGCGTTCGTGGCGCTCGTCTTTGTTGTAGAGCAGTTCGATGATTCTCATGCCGCGGCCGCCGGGATAGCCCGCTTCGGCGAGGAGCTTGCGGGCAAGCTCTGGGTTGTATTCTTCGGCTGCGGGCGACGTGTAGCCAGCCATGCCGGGCGGAACGTATGCGGTCGCGGGTTTCTCGCCGCCGCGGGCGATCGCCGCGACGAGTTGCCGCTTGTCGAGCGCCAGATCGAGCGCCCGGCGAACGCGCACGTCGTCGAGCGGCTTGCGGCGGACGTTCAGGCGAAAGAAGTAGACGCTCAGGTACGTGCTGCTATTGTAGTCGGGACGTTGGGCGACGCGGTCGATCACCGTGTCGGGCACGCTGGCGATCCAATCGACCTGGCCGTTCAAGTACATATTGAGAGCCGTGGTCCGCGACGTGACCGCGAGCGCGTCGATCGTGTCGAGATCGACGCGAGCGGCGTTCCAATATGTCGGGCTTTTCGTCAGGCGGAGGCGATCCCGGATTCGCCGGAAGACCATCCGATACGGGCCGTTGCCGACGACGTTTTCGAGCCGCGTCCATCGCGGAGCGCCGTGTCGCTCGACCGTCGGCGGATGAACCGGGAATGTCGGGTAGAAGCACAGGATCTCCGTAAAGTAGGGCGTCGGCTGGGCGAGCGTGACGCGGAGCGTGCGGGCGTCCAGGGCTTCGATGCCAACTTCGCGGAAGTCGAGTAGCACGTGGGAACAAAGCGTCAGCGCGCGGGGCGCGGGATGCGGAGCGTGGGACATAGCGGCGGCTTTGCCGAAGCCTTTGACTTCGCCGTTGATGTCCACGTCGTAGATCCACGTTGCGCGCCATTCCGCCAGGCGCTGCTCCCGGGCGTCGGGAAGTTCGTCGGGCGGGGCCGGCGGCTCCGGCGGGCGGTCGATCGCAATAAGCTTGCCGCGGAGGATTTCGCCGCGTGGGAACGGCTGATCGGCGCTCTCGGTTTTGGGAAGCTCGACTTCGACGCGATCTCCGATCTCGACTTCGCCCTGCGTGTAGCGGCGGGCGTTCTTGATGTGCCAGAGGTGCTGGGCGTTTCGCGAACCGGTCGCCGGAAACAGCAGCCGCTGCCACGACCACGCGAAATCGTAGGCGGTAACCGGCGACGAATCTTTGGCCTTGCCGTATTCGTCGCGGTCGTCGGACCAGCGGGCATCGGGGCGAAGCCGAATTGTATACACGCGCCCGTCGGCAGAGATTTCCGGCAAGGCTTCCGCCACGCCCGGCTTCGGAGCCATCGTCTCGTGGTGATAGCGGTACAGTCCTTCGAACAAAACGTTGACGATCCGTCCCTCGGGCTGGCCGTGAGCGATCGCCGGATCGACGCTGAAGATTTCGGTCTCGTTGACGAAGGTGAAGTCGGCCGCCGGCCGTCGCTCGCCGGAGACCGCCCAAGCGAAAACCGCTAGCACTGCCAGCGGAACGGCGAGGAGGGCCAGTTTGCAAACGCGGTCGGGCATCGGCGGGCGGGCAGAGGTGCAGCGGACGAGTGCCGACATCGTACCGGTTTGTTCCTCGTGCCGGCAATCAGGGCATGGCGCAAGGCTTAGGGTTGAAGGCTAAAGGCTGAAGCAAGCTCGAAGGTTGAAGGCTTAAAGAAATAGCCGCGGCGGGGACCGGAGCCACGTTGGGCAAGAAACCGTTGGTCATCGAGATTAGACCTAAGAGGCTGTTTGTGAACTGCTAGCACGTTACGCCTGGCCCGGCCGGATACGATTACGGGAGACGAGTTTGCGTTTCCTGGCTTATCCGGAGGGCGG
>QEVJ01000143.1 GCA_003576845.1 Planctomycetota bacterium | reverse complement strand
CCGAGCGGCATCGGAATGAAGAACGGCAGGCTGGCCGGAATGCGATGCCGCAGCGTTTGCAGAAAGTGGCCCATCTCGTGGCAGAGCAGAATGCCGATCACCGCCGCCATGTATGTCAGGCCGCTTCGATAGTTGTGGGCGATGAGATGCGTGATGCTCGCCTGCGATTCGATGCGTGCTTTGGCCGATTCGTCCGCAGCGATCGCCGGGTTCGCCCGAACGGCTTCGTTCCAGGCGGCGTCCGCTGCCTGCTCGGCCCCGACCGCGATCGGTTTTTCGACGAGAAACGTCGTGCCGACCCAGAACGTCGACAGGCAACTCGCCACGAACAGCACGACGGGCAGCACCACCCGGCGGCGGCGTGGGCGTTGGTATGGATGCGGCGGCGGGCCGAGATCGGCGACATCCTCCGGCGCACGGATCACGTCGTCGGCGTTGCCCGCAGGCACGAGCTCCGCGCGGATCGGTTCGTCGAAGCCCGGCACAACGCGGCGGAAATCGTCGGGGCTAGCAGGGTCGTTGGCAGTCATCCATGAATCATATCGCCTGCCGCTCGCGACGGCCACGGACGTCGACTGCCAATTCCGATCGCCCGGCACCCGCGCCAACGCCGAGAGACAACTAGTAACGCGGTAGGGCCGGCGGAGTCGATGCCGTGCGCGTCGTCGGCGTCGTGGCCGGCGAGAAAATGCTCGCCCCTTGCAGCGACCGCAGCGATGCGATCCGCTGCTCGACTTCCGGTTGCGCCCGATTCAGGTCGTAGCTCCGCGTGTAGTTCGTCAGCGCCTGCGTGGGGTCGCCAATCCGCTCCTGCAATTGGGCCAACTCGGCAAACGCCCGGGCGTTGCGCGGGTCGATTTCGATCGCCTCCCGCAGCCGGGCTTGGGCCGACGCATAGTCGTTGTATTCCTGGTAGAGCTTTGCCAGTTCGACCCGGGCCTCGGCCGGCTTGGTGCTCCGCGACGCCCACGTATCGATCAGCGTGAACGCCTCTTGGCTGCGGCCCTGCTCGTTCATCAGCGTCGCGAGCCCGCGATATGCTTCGCGATGTTCGGCGTCGCGGTCGATCGACAGGCGATAGAGCTGCTCGGCTTGGGCCGCGTCGTTGGGCGTGCCGCGGAGCTTCCACAACCGATGGTGCGTCGAGGCCAGATTGTAATAGCCGTCGGCAAACGCCGGATCGTCAGCGATCGCCTGTTGAAACCGCCGCGCGGCGCCGTCGTAGTTGCCCTGCTCGAAGAGCTGGACGCCGGTCGAGTTGTTCTGATACGACGCCACGCCGCAGCCGGTCGCGGCGACCACCGCCAGAACCGCGGACCACCGCACGCTGCCGCGAACCACCCGCGCACGGACCGACGCAGACGCTCCATCGGGCCGACAGGGATGCGAAAACGAGCGAATCACGGCAAAATTCCGTCTGTCGCACAAGGCACGGCCAAGGCTCGCGCGCTGCAAATCGAAGCGCGGCAACGCTTGGCGAGGCGGGAGAGTAGCGACGTCGGCCCGGGGGCACAAGACAAATTGGGCAGGCTTCGACACTCCGGCGGCCGGCTTCCAGACCGCGACAAACGTTGAAAGGCCGAGCCGAGGCTGGTTCTGCAATTCCGGAATTGCAGCAAGCATTTCGGCATCCGTAATGGATTACTCGTCCGATTCGTCGCCCTCGGCGAACGTGATGTTGCCCGGCCTGGTGTCCATGTAGTAGATTCCCACCTGTTTGAGGCACGCATGGATTTGCCGAACGACCTGCCAGTGGTCGTCGCCAAAGTTCTCGCGCCGTTCTGCGTCGCAATCGGCCATTTTCGTCTCGCTCGTGTAATAGTCGGGCGCTACGTCGAGGTAGGCCTTGTTGAAATCGAGCAAATACGGCGGGCTCACGAACCCCATCTCGACGATAAGGAGATCGTCGTCCAACCCTATGAGCCGCGGAACCGCAAAACCGCACACGGATTGAATGTTGTGCTCGGTCAGCCTTAAATAGCACTGAGATTCATTCCGATACTTCCGCTCGTCGATGATGGCCTTGATGATGTTTCCGTCGAGTTCCCAGACTTCGCCGTCGGCGCCGCCGCCAAGCCATTCTCCGAGAAAGCGTCCGTGTTTTCGAGCGTACCGTTTAGCGCGTTCTATGAGGAAGGGATTTAGCATGGGACGACGCTGGAACGATGGTGGGTATTCGGCCGACGTGAAGTTGTCGGTGGTTATTGGCGACAAGCACATTCCGTTGGCACAGATCAGTCGAACGTGGTTTATCTTGCGAACCGCGCTTCACATACCGGCAGGCACGGATGCGACGATCCTGATCGAGATCGACGGCCGGAAAAAAACGCCGTCATGTCTTCATCCATCAGGGGGCAGACGGCAACCAATGTACGGTTGACTATATTTGATCTTAGGTAATACGATCGACGGCTCTTTCGCGATGAAGGCCGCGTCGGCGTCGACTTGCTCAAGGGCGATCAGGCAATGGCCCGAAGTGATTGGCTTCATCGCCGGTGCTACGGACATGAGGCCAACGGCAATCGCTGTCGGCGCGACGTGATGCGTCACCATAGAAGCCTCGCGCGTAGGGAGCCTGACCTTGAAGGTGGCTCTACTCATCGCGAGGAAGGCGATCGGCGGGACGCCGGTTGCGGAGAAGGCAGCTCGTAGAGTGGCCGGCCGGGGGTTGAAGCCCTTTGAGAAGGAGCATCGCGGCCCGCCAGTTCACTGGGCGGAATACTGACACACCCCACCGCCGAAGCCAACCCAGCGGCCATCACCGGAGGCTTTGGTGTCTGTTTGTCTGTCGATGGCTCGCCGGCTCGCCCGCCGTTTTCCCGTACCGATGGAGGCGTCTTTCGGCTATATTTCTAATCTTGGGGCGAATTGCACTAAGAACCTGTACCCGCAACCCTGCGAGATTCCTGGACGGGTGTGAGAGTGACGCTCCTTTGCTAGCACGCCACCGAGGCAGCATCGCATGTCTAAGAAAAAACCGGAAGAAACGCCTGAGCCGGTCTACGTCGGTCCAATGGCTTCGCAGTCGCAGCGCGCCGTTCGCGAGACGATCGAGTCGATCGTGATCGCGTTCATTCTGGCGTTCCTGTTTCGCACGTTCGAAGCCGAGGCATTCGTCATTCCGACCGGCTCGATGGCCCCGACGCTGCACGGGATGCACAAAGACCTCGAATGCCCGCAGTGCGGCACGACCTATCGCGTCGGGGCGAGCCAGGAAAGCCCGGACGAAGCCGGGCGGATGCGTTTGCCGCAAGGCGCGTCGCCGCCGAAGGTCGAGGACGGCATCTGTCCTCAATGCGGCTACGTGCGGCACGATCTGGCCCGCGAGCCGTCGTATGGCGGTGACCGGATACTGGTCAACAAGTTCGCATATCAACTCGCCGAGCCAGAGCGGTGGGACGTGATCGTGTTCCGCTTTCCCGGCGACGCGAAGATGAATTACATCAAGCGGCTCATTGGGTTGCCGAACGAGATCATTGAGATTTTCGGCGGCGACATCTTCACGCGGCCGATCGATGCCGCGGGCGGACCGTTGGCCATCGCCCGCAAACCGCACCGCAAGCTGCGGGCGATGCTTCAGCACGTCGACGACAATCACCACATCCCGAAGATGCTCAACGACGCGGGCTGGCCGCGGCGGTGGCAGGCGGACCCGGACAATCCGGCCGGCGAATTGGAAGAAGTGCTCGACGAGGAACCTTTCCGGGCCGACGGGCACGACGGCGTGCGCCTCGCGCAGCGCTGGAAGGCGGCCGGAGACCATCCCGACGTCCCCGCCCGGATCGAGTTCCGTCATTTCTTCGCTGACCAGCGCAACTGGGACAAGGCCTATCGCCACGTGTCCGCCGGTCGTGAGGGGCTGGCGTGGCAGCCGCACGAACCGATTAGCATTGGGACCATTTCCGATTTCTATTCATACAACACGGGCAATCTCGGCCGCTACGAAAGCAAGGATAAACATTGGGTCGGCGATCTGGCGGTTTCTTGCGACGTCGACGTCGCCGAGCGTCAAGGCAAACTTACGCTTGTGCTCGAAGAGGGAGGATATCAATTCCGCGCGGTGTTCGATTTCGAAAAAGGGGCGGTGGCGCTCGAGATCGCCGGCCACGACGATCTGAAGAGGTTGCTTCCGTTCGGCGACGACCGGCAAGGTTCGACGCGGCCCACGGCGGTCAATGCAGTCGCCTTGACCGGCAAGCATAAGCTGATGTTTGCCAACTGTGACGACAAGCTGTATGTGTGGATCGACGACAAGCCGGTCGAATTCGATGGGCCGACGGAGTATGCCTCGCTCGGCAACGACGAAAGCACGCCCGACGACCTCGTACCGGCGCAAATCGCGATGCGCGGCTTCAAAGGTTCGATCGACCGGATCGGCCTGGAGCGCGACGTGTATTACATTGCCCTACGGCACAACGGCGAGGACGAAAAGGTTCCACCGCCGATTCCGGTTCGTCGCGACGACCAAGGCCGACCGATTTCCGCGGCGTTCAAGACAGGCCCCGACCAGTTCTTTGCCCTCGGCGACAATAGTCCGGAAAGCAAGGACGGCCGTATCTGGAACGACGAAGTGCCCGGCACGCCGCACGTCGTCGATCGGCGGCTGCTGATCGGCAAGGCATTGTTCATATACTGGCCGTATGGGCAGTTGCTGCCGCGGCTGCCGCTGTTCGAGCGGTTCAAGTTGATTCGGTGACGCGATGAGACCGTCAAGGAGGATGCAGCGATGCCGATTCTCGAAGCCCGCGGACTCGAAAAGACCTACGGCCGCCGCAAGGTGGTCGACGGCGTCAACTTCGAAGTCGAAAAAGGCGAAATCGTCGGCCTCTTGGGCCCGAACGGCGCCGGCAAGACCACGTCGTTCCGCATCACCTGCGGGATGATCGAGCCGGATGCGGGGCAGGTCTTTCTCGACGGCGTCGACGTCACCAACTGGCCCATGTATCGCCGCTGCCGCGATGGCGGCATGGGCTACCTCGCCCAAGAGCAGAGCGTCTTTCGCAAGCTCACCGTCGAAGAGAACCTGCTGGCGGTGATGGAACTTTTGGGCATGGACCGCAAGGCCCGCAAGAAGCGGTGCGAAGGACTGCTCGAACAGTTCGACATCGTGAAGATTCGCCGCTCGAAGGCCCAGGTGATCTCCGGAGGCGAAAAACGGCGGCTCGAAATCGCCCGCGCGCTCATCTCCGAGCCGAAGATCATCCTGCTCGACGAGCCGTTTACCGGCATCGACCCGGTGACGATCAACAGCATTCAGCGGATCATCCGCGCGCTCTGCGACGACGGCATTTCGATCCTCATCACCGACCACCGCGAGCGCGAAACGCTGGCGATCACGGATCGCAGCTACATCATCGGGGCGGGCAAGGTCTTCTGCCACGGCACGGCGGCGGAAGTGCTGTCGAACCCGGAAGCGCGGCGACGGTACTTCGGCGACGGGCCGCACCTCGAGCTATCCGCGCCCATCGGCGGCCGCCGCGCCGCGGACGAGCGCGAGACCGCCGACGTGCCGGTCCGTTCGTATCGCCGCGAAACGCGGTCGTAGCCGCAACACAAGCGTAGGGATGGTCGAATGAAGTGAGACCCGTCGGCGGTGCCAAGAAATGATGAATAGTAAATGGAGAATGGTGCGTTGTGAATGCAGCACGGCCGTCGGACAATGTTCACAATTCACAATTCACCATTTTCCATTCACAATTCCTTCCCGCGGTGCTCGTGGGCCTCGCTTCATTCGACCCTTCGTTCGACGCACCTTACCGGCGCGGCGAAAGGTCGGCGGGCGTCACTTCGTTCGACCCCATACGCATCGTGGAACTACGGGAAACACACTGCTAGCACAACCACTTTGATCGATCGTAAGTCCAATAAAACCAAAGGCATCTCGCTTAACTTGATGCGTATGGGGCGTCACTTCGTTCGACCCACCATACGTCACGGACTGAGCAACTAACGCGACGCGGGCACAACCTCGACGAAGCTGTCGTGGGCCAGCTCGCGCGGTCCCGTCGAGGCGGCCCGCTGGCGGGCGATCACGCCGCCGATGGCTTCGAGCGTTTCTTCGGGCACGACGAGATCAGTTTCCAGGCCGCTCGCCGAGAGTTTCGCGCCGAAGCCGATGGGCGGGGTGTCCGGAAAATCGCCGAGCAGCGCCGGAACGGGCGAAAACTCGACGCCCGGCATGACGGCAATCACCATGTCGATCAATCCCTTCGGGCTGAGGTACGACTGAAGCTGGCAGCCCTCGGGCAAGAGTTCGGCGGCCTTGGCGATGTTCGCGTTGCCGCCGAGGCCCTTGCCGCCGGCAGCTTTCATCGCCCGCTTCACCGCGTCCGGCTTGACGTACCCGATGGCGACCGTCTTGTCGTCGATGGCGACGACATACGCCTTGATCGACCTGGCGTCGCCGAACAGCTTCTTGAGAATCTCGCCGGCGATCGGGTCGTCGGGCGACGCGGTTTCGGGCATCGCCATCGTGAGCTCGAGGGCCGGCTTGCCGTCGATTTGCGTCTTGGCGACCGTGCCTTCCTGCAGGAACGGGTGCTTGGTGTTCTTGGCCAACTCGTTCATCGCGGCGATCGACTTTTCGTAATTCGCCGTGAACTTGGCCGAATCTTCGACACGCATCAGGCCGACGACCGAGCTGTAAATCGGCTCGTCCTTTTCGATCGCATACATGGCGAACGACGCCGACTTGAAGCCCTCCATCGACTCGGCCGAAAGCTTCATGAGTTTATCGAGGTCTTCGTCCTTGAGGTCCTTGCCGCCGGGCACAGCCTTGATCATCCTGCCCGACCACGAATACAACTCCTCGATCATATCGCCGGAGACCTCCATCCCGCCCGCGGCGATGAACTTTCCGTCGGGCAATCCGGCGAGCAGGTCTTGGCCGAGCGGTTTCACGCTCGCGGCATATTTGGCGGCCTTCGACCCGGGCTTGAACGCGAGCCGGCCGGTGAGATGCACGCCCTTGTCCTCGCCGCGAACGCCCGCGGCGGCGAACGCCAACTCGCTCTTGGCCGCCTTGAACATGTCGCGGTAGATGCCGAACGCCATCTTGATCATCTCGGCCTGTTTCTCGTCCAGGCCCTCGAATTGCTCCTGGGCTAGTTCCATCACTTCGAGGATCTTGTCCGTCGCCAGCGCGATGCCACCGCTGGTCGCCAGGGCGTAAGCGTCTTGGGATTCGAGCCACTTCGACATCTCGCCCAAGCCGCTGGCGATGCTCGTCTTGCCGGCGAGCAGTTCGTCGAGCAGCTTGGCGTCCTTGGGTTCCGTGAGCGCGGCATAGTCGCCGATTTTCGCCGCGACCATTTCCTTGTCCTGGAGCACGACGGGCGTCTTGCCGCCGTCTTCCTTGCCCGGCTCGAGCTGACCGATGAGCGTCTGATAGTCGGTGGTCGGAATGAGCACGACGCCGCGGGGATTGCTCTGGCCTTCGGGCGGGGCGAACATCGCAGCCGCGACCGTCCCTTGGCGGTTGAGCCCCTTTTCGATATTCGCCTCGCCGGTAATGAGATTGAGCACGCTCGGCGGCGGAAGTTGCAGCTTCTTCGCGAGTTGATCGATCTTGTCGCTTCCCTTCTCCACGTTGTTCACGACGACGACGGCGAGAGCCGTATCGGGAACGTGGCCCAGCACGTCGGCGGCACGGGTCGACGTTGCCGCAAGCGCAATTACCGCAAGGGCGATCGTCAAGCGGCGCGTGGCTGAAAGTGCAGTAGCTTTCATGTCGCGAACTCCTATTGCAGAAAAGACGTTTGTGAGCGGTCGGAGCGTATTAAGCGTCGCCCGTCCCATGCGCGAGTCTGGTGTCAATGTATCCATACCCATCCGCGGCCACAACGGTTTCCGCCGTGTTGGCCGAACGCCCGCCGAAACGCGAAATCCGTGCCGCATTAGCCGGTTTTTTTCCGTTGTCCCACCGCAAGTTTAGACGCCACCGCATATTCCGCCCGGCCGCTTGACCCTTGCCTACCGCCGCCGCTAAAGTTGCTTTCATGTCGCAACGATTGGCGGATTACCGGGTGTTTTTGGGCGAATTCGTCCGCAGTTTCCACTCGACCGGCGCGATCTTGCCCAGCGGGCGGTCGCTGGCCAGAGCACTTGCCCGGCACGTGCGTCAGGGAGGCGGTCCGCGAAGGATATTGGAAGTCGGGCCGGGCACGGGCGCCGTGACGCGGTGGATTATCGACGGCCTGGACGCCGGCGATACGCTCGACCTCGTGGAATTGAACGAGAGCTTCGTGCGCAGGCTGCAAGAACGCCTGGCGAGCGATCCGTTGTTTCGCGCCGCCGCCGAGCGCACGACGATCCACCACAAGCCGATCGAGGAAATCGGCGGCGAAGGGACGTACGACGTGATCGTTTCCGGGTTGCCGCTGAACAACTTCGCGGCCGAGAACGTCCGCGAGATTCTCGGCGTGATGACGCGCTTGCTGCGGCCGGGAGGGACGATGTCGTTTTTCGAATACGTCGGCGTGCGGCCGCTGCGGTCGCTCGTGAGCGGCGCGGCGGAACGCAAGCGGCTGCGGGGCGTGTCGGAAGCGATTGCCAGCGCCCGGCGAGGACGCGCGATCGGCCGCGATTTGGTGTTGCCCAATGTACCGCCGGCGTGGGTGCATCATTTGCGATCGCCCGGCAAAGCGCCTGCGCAAGCCGCAGGTTAGCCCACAAGACGCGACGAGCCGGCGAACTTCACGAGACAAGTCCGCAAAATGCCACTATCGCATCCGATCGCCGCCTTTCCCGGTTCGCCGCAGCCGCGAATCGTCGCGCCGATCGACCCGCCGCCGCCGGGGCATGGCGAGGTGCTCTGCCGAACGCTCCAATTGGGCGTTTGCGGCACCGATCGCGAGATTCTGCACAGTTTGCGACCCGTGTGTCCGCCCGGCGAAGAGTTTCTCGTGCTCGGGCACGAATGCCTGGCGGTGGTCGAAGAAGTTGGCGAAGGCGCGAGTGCAGTTCGACCGGGCGATTTGGTGGTGCCTGTGGTGCGGCGGCCGCGCACCGAAGCAAAGCATCGCGTCGACATGCTCGAATTCGGCCAGTACACCGAGCGTGGAATTTTTTTCGAGCACGGATTCTCGTTGCCGCTTTGGCTGGACCGACCGGAGTTCTTGTATCGCGTCGAGCCACGGCTCTCCGACGTGGCCGTGCTGGCCGAGCCGCTCGCCGTTTCCGAAAAGGCGGTCAACGAAGCGTTCGCCGTGCAGCGCGGCCGCCTCGGCACACAAGCATGGACCGACCCGCCGCCGCGCGTGCTCGTCACCGGCATGGGACCGATCGGGTTTACGGCCGTGCTGGCCGCTGCGATTCGCGGCTGTCCCGTGGCGATGTTCGGCCGCGACGCGCACGATACGTTTCGCGCAAAGCTCGCCCAGCGGTTCGGCGCGAAGTACCTGTCCGACGCCGCGACGCTCAAATGCGAGAACGTCGAGCGCGACGGCTACGATCTGGTCCTCGAATGCACGGGCAGCGACGAGGTGATGCTCGCGGCGGCCGCGGCGCTGGCGTCGCGGGGCGTCATGGTGTGGCTCGGCAGCTCGCGCGTGCCGGCGCCGAGCACGCACAATGTCGCCCGGCTGATGCGCGACGGCGTGATTCGCAACCACGTTCATCTCGGCACGGTCAACGCGGCCCCGCGCGACTTCGTGGACGCACTGGCGCACCTGGCGGCGTGGCACGAGCGGCAAGGCGATGATCTGGCCGCGCTCATCACGAACCGCGTCTACGGCGAGGAAGCGCTCTGGCACTACGAACATCGCCAGCCGCAGGGGATCAAGACGGTGGTGATGTACGAGTGAGGTTGGAGGTTGGAGGTTAGAGGTTGGGGCACGGGCAGGATTGGGCGGACTGCATCGAAGGATTGGTCGACGATTCACCGGGAGCAGGACGCCATGCAGACCGCCGTGCGGATGCTGCCCGAGGACGAACACAACGCGGAACTTCTGCGGCAGGTTGCGCCGGCGGATTGGCAGAATCCGACGCCGTCGGGCCGCTATCATCTGGTCGCGATCGGCGGCGGCACGGCGGGAATCATCTCGGCGCTCGCCGCGGCGGGACTCGGCGGCCGCGCCGCGTTGGTCGAGCGCGGGCTTCTCGGCGGCGATTGCTTGAACTACGGTTGCGTACCGAGCAAGGCGCTCCTCCGCGCGGCCCGCGCGGCTTACGACGCGGCCCACGGCGAGCGGTTGGGATTGCGCGGGCCCGCTCCTACCGTCGATTTCCCGGCGGTCATGGAACGGATGCGGCGGCTGCGGGCCGAGATCGGCCATCACGACTCGGCCGCGCGCTTTCGTTCGCTCGGCGTGGACGTATTCCTGGGCGAGGCCCGCTTCACGGCCCCGGATGAAATCGCCGTCGGCGATGCGCGGTTGCCGTTCGCGCGCTGCGTGATTGCCACGGGCGGCCGCGCGGCGATTCCGAATGTTCCCGGCCTGGCCGAGGTTGGCTACCTGACCAACGAGACAGTCTTCTCGCTCACGGAGCTGCCGCGGCGGTTGATCGTACTTGGCGGCGGGCCGATCGGCTGCGAACTGGCGCAGGCGTTTCGCCGCTTCGGCAGCGAAGTGACGATCGTCCAGCGCAACGAGCATCTGCTCCCCAAGGAAGACCGCGACGCGGCCGAAGTGATCGCGAACCAGCTCGCGAGCGAAGGGGTCAAGCTGTTCCTCGGGTGGTCGCCGGTGCGCGTGGCGACTACGCCGGAAGGCAAATCGCTCACCATCGCTCGCGACTGCGAAAAGACGCTCGTCGCCGATGCGATTCTCGTCGCCGCCGGTCGCCAGCCGAACGTTGCAGGACTCGATCTCGAAGCCGCTGGCGTGAACTACACGGCGGCGGGCGTCGAAGTCGACGATTTTCTTCGGACCAGCAACCCGCGCGTCTATGCCGCAGGCGACGTCTGCTCGAAGTATCAATTCACCCACGCGGCCGACGCAATGGCCCGGGCCTGCGTGCGGAATTCGCTATTCTTCGGTCGGCAGCGGTTGAGCCGGCTCGTGGTTCCCCGAACGACCTACACCGATCCCGAAGTCGCGCACGTTGGCTTGACCGCCACCGAAGCCCACGAACGGGGCGTGGCCGTCGACAGCTACCGCCAACCGCTCGCCGGCGTCGATCGGGCCGTGCTCGACGGAGAAACGGCAGGCTCTGCCGTCGTCCATACACGCCGCGGCACGGGCCGGATCGTCGGAGCCACGATCGTCGCCGCCCACGCGGGCGAAATGATCGGCGAGATCACGTTGATGATGGCGCGCGGGATCCGATTAGGGAAACTCGCGGATGTGATTCACTGCTATCCCACGCAGGTCGAAGCCCTCCGCCGCATCGCCGATCAGTACCAGCGCACCCGACTCACGCCGCTGGCAGTTCGGCTGTTGAAAACGATCCTGTCGTGGCGGGCATGAAGGCGATCTTCTTGGTCCGACCCCTTGGAGGCAGCGAAAAGTTGAGTGAACGGTGGGCAATGAACAGTGGGCGGTCGGCAGCGAGCCGTCGGAAGACGACTTGGCCCGAGTTAGGCCGCTCGCGCCGCTGGCTCGCTCACCACGGTGCTTCCATCATGCCGACGATTTGTGCAGCGAGGCGGTCGATGGCTTTTTGATGGCCCGTGGCGATGGACTGGCCCGTTTCGGGCACGACCGAGGAGAGGCCGAGCACGTCGACGGCGAGCGCCGGGTCGACGGGGATCATGGCGTTTTGGGCGATCAGCGTACCGTCGCGCTTGGTCCACGTCACTTGGACGTAGAGCGACGTTTCCACTTCGCGGACGTCGTCGTTGCGGTTCTCGATGAGCACCCGTTTGCGGTCGTGAATGATGCGGCCGGCGAGCGTGCTGTCGGCCACGCCGCTGCGGACGACCTTGTAATTCGATTCCGCTTCGATCCGCTTGCAGACGGCTTCGGTCAGCCGCTCGCCCAGATTGCGGCGGAAGCTGTCCGACTCGAAGATCGGCACGTGAACCGTCGCCACGTCGGCCGGATAGAGCGTGTCGGCGCCGATTTGGTAGCGGGCGCAACCGCTCGCGCTCAATACGAGCATGGAAAGGACAACGGCCGTCGAGAGGCGAAGCTTCATTGCCGAGCGAGCAATTGTGAATCGTAAATGGTGAATTGTGAGTGGTGACAGGAATACACATCGAGAGCCGCGCCTTGCATTCACAATTCGCGATTCACCATTTTCCGTTCGCCATTTCGTCCTACCGTCGCGTCGCCCCATCCGGCTGCGAAGCCATCTGCGGCGGCTGCGCGTTCTCGTTCGCCGGCGCGTCGCCCGGCATGACTTTCTTCGTCCAGGCATACGCCCATTCCAGCGGCGGGTCGGGATTGTCCGGCAGGCCCTTGATCTCGTCCATTTTCGCCAGCGCCTGCTCGCTGAGAGTGGATTTCGGGTAGTTGTTCACGACCTTCTCATAGTAGTGCCGCGCGGCGTAGTTGTGGCCGCCGTTGGCGTAATATTCGGCCGCGTGCATGTCGCACATCTGCTTACGGGCCAGGACTTCGGCCTTGTACTTGAGCAGCTTCTCGCGATCCGCTCCCACTCGTTCCGGGAACTGCGTCAGCATCCGATCGACGAGCTCCTCGGCTTCCTTGAGCGGCGTGTCGTCGTACTCGGGGCCTTGATACTTGAGCAGCTTGCACCGCAGCGAACGCTCGTGCGCGTCGTACTGATATTTGCTCTGCGGATAGTCGGTGATCAGCATCTTGTAGCGGAAGTCGGCGTCGTCGTAATACCGCTTGTTGAACATCGCGTCGGCAACGGCCATGATCGCGTCGTCGGCCAGCGGTCCGCGCGGATCGCTCATCATGATCCGCTCGTAACATTTGAGCGCGCGGCCGGCCGTGTCGAACAGAGGCCGCTCCTTGTCCGTCCAGTTCGGCGTGACCGGCCAGTGCGGGTCCTTCTCGTGCCTTTCCTGCCAATAGCGGGCCATCGCAAAGCTGCGGCGGCTGATCGTGCCGATGTGCTCCGTGGTCGAATACTTCTTGATGAGCTTGTCGTAGGCCTTGTCGGCGTCGGCATAGCGGTCGGAGAAGAATCCGCACTCGCCGATCATGAACATGGCATCTTCTTCGAGCTGAGAATCGGGCCAGCGAAAGGCGGCGGTCTCGAACTGCTCCTTGGCCGCGTCGTATTGCTTCTGCTTGAATAGGGCTTCGCCTTCGGCATAGGCCTTGGTCGCGACGCCTTCGTCCTTTTGTCCATAGATCGAGCGCTTCGTGTTTTCGACGAGTCGCTCGGGCGAGAAGTCGGCCAGTTCGTAACCGCCGGGCTTCGAGGCGCAGCCCAAAACCGACGCGGCAAGCAGAGCGGCACAGAGGAGCTTTTCGTGCGTCATAGCAGCGGGGCGCAGGATTCAGGATTCGGGACTCAGGATTCAGGAAGACTCATCGCTCATCACTCATCGCACGGCGTTGTTGATCGAGATCGTGCGTCACGCTTCGTGCAGCATCCCTTGCGTCCTCAACTCGTGCCCCAGCAGATGGGCGATGTAATGTTTCATCAAACCTCGCAACTCCCCGCGCACGTTGCGTTCGATTGCCGCGGCTTCCTCCGTTTCGGGCGCTACTTCCGCGAGTTGTTTGAGGACCGCCAGCGCCGGACCGCTGAGCGACACGACGTTGCGTTTTCCCGGCCGGCACGCCGCGCACAACACGCCGCCCGACGTGTGACCGAAGGGCACGCGCCCCGCCGGTTCGATCGGCGCGCCGCATTCGGCGCACGCATCGAGCGAAGGCATGTGTCCCAACAGCCGCAGCGCGGTAAACTCGAATCTCAAGACGTGTTGCGTAACGACGTGGCCCGGCGCGCCGCGCGACCGGCCGAGCGCCGCGAGCGTCGCGTCGGCCGCGTCGAACAGCTCCGGGTGCGGATCGTTGTCGTGGGTCAGCTCGCGGAGCAGTTCCGCGACGTAATACGCCGCGTTGAGCCCCGCCAGACCGGCCTCGCTCACGCGAAACCGCCGTTCGAGCTTCGCCTCGGTCAACAAATCCAGGGCGTCGGACGATTTGCGGAGGAACACTACGCGACACAGGGCCAGAAGGTCAAGAGCAGACTCGAACGGGCCTTTGAGCCGCCGCCCGCCTTTGGCCAAAGCGCCGATCTTGCCGAACTCCCGCGTAAACAGCGTGACGATCACGCTCGTCTCGCTGAAGTCGATCGTGCGGAGGACCAGAGCTAGCGCTTTTTCGGCGGCCATGCGGCGGGGGACGGGTGGACGGTGGATAGTAGGCAGTGCGCGGTGCGCCGTGAGCGGCGGGCAGCAATTCGCGGTCACAGGCAATTGTATCGTCGTTGTACGGTCGGCTTCACCGGGCGTCGCAGTGCCCCGGAGTTTTTGGGTACTCAAAAACTCAGCGCGTTTCACGTGAAACGCACAACAAGGGTGGGAAAATCTGGGCTTGACAACGACCCAGATTAACTTTGGCGGCAAGGCGTGGCATTTTCTCCCGCCCTGGCTTGTGCCCACAGGGCGGAGCGACCTGAGAAGGGGAATAATCGGCCGGGGTCCGGTATCCTATTGGGAGCCGAACTTCGTTGCCCTTTGGACGCCTCGGAACATTCGGGAGGTGATCGAGTCATGGCCTATTCATTCGCCGTCGTGCAACGCATCGTTGTCGCGTCGATCGTGGCGTGCTCCGTCTGGGCTTCGTCCACGTCCTCGCCCGCATGTTGTCCCGCGGGAAGGTCGGGCCAGCCCGTCGTCAACGCCGACCAAACGGTCATTATTCTTTGGGACGCGGCGACCAAGACGCAGCATTTCATCCGCCAGGCGTCGTTCAAGAGCGAAGGCGAGGACTTTGGTTTTATCGTGCCGTCGCCGACGCAACCGACGCTCGCCGAATCAGGCAACGAAGCGTTCGCCTTTCTCCGCAAGCTAACCGAGCCGAAGATCGTGAAGCAAAGTCGCTCTCGTGGCTTGAGTTGCGGGTGCAGTGGGAGCGAACTCGCGAGCAAGTCCGAACCTGCTGGCGTCGTCGTTCTCGACGAGCAGACCGTTGCCGGGTATCGCGCGGCCGTGCTAGAAGCGACGTCTGGCGATGCCCTCGCCGACTGGCTCGAGCAAAACGGCTACGCCTACTCGCCGGAAGTCGCCGTGTGGGCCAAACCCTACATCGAAAGCGGCTGGAAGTTCACGGCCCTCAAGGTCGCCAAGAAGGAGAATGCAACCGAAAACGCACACGTCGCAACCTCGGCGCTGCGACTGTCGTTCCAAACGGACCGACCGCTATTCCCTTATCGCGAGCCGGATAGCGTCGCGTCGGCCAAATCGCTCGGTGCGTTGTCGCGGTTGTTGCGGATTTACTTTCTCGGCGACGGCCGTTACCAAGGTGAACTGACCAAGGACGCGCCTTGGACGGGGCGAGCGGCATGGTCCAACGAGCTTGCAGCCGAAGACCGCATCGCATTGCTCAAGCAACTAGGCCTGCCGGACGACACAGCGCAGGGCAAGTGGCGGCTCACCGAATTCGAGGACCGCTGGCCCTATGCCGTCGCCCCCGCCGATTTGTACTTCGCTCGCGCCGCGGAACAATCGACGCTCGAGCGCGACCCGATCATTCACTACGTGAAGTCGCCGATTTCTTCGGACCTGGTGATTTACGGCCTGATCGGCGTTGCCGTTTTGCCTTGGTTCCTGCGGCGGCGGCCGAGTGGAGTTGCGGCGGGCCAGCGGCGATAATGGTCGGCTTGCGGCGTAGCCTGGTTCGTGCCGCGAGCGTTTTCGCGGTCGGTGGGCTACGCGCCTTGAGCACAAGCGGATCGCAGGTCGCACAATGAGCGGGTTCGACGGTATCGCGCCCCAATTAATTCGAGTTCTCCGAATTGGGACGTTCGTGTCGCTCGTCCTCGCGTGGTGTTGCGTGGCGCGCACGGCCGACCCCGCGACCAGCCCGTCCGCTTCAACTTCCACGTCGCGCGTCTTCCCTGGCAAGGAATGGCAGCGCCGCTCTCCCGCCGACGTTGGTCTCGACGAAACGAAGCTGGCTGAATTCCGCGACATCGTCGGCGGGCGCGGCTGCGTCGTCCGCCGCGGTTATCTCGTCTACTCCTGGCGCGACTACGACAAGCCGCACGACATCGCCTCGGCCCTCAAGCCGCTCTACGGCTATTTGCTCACGCAGGCGGTCGCATCGGGCAAGCTCAAAGACTTCGACGCCCGCGTGGCGGATTTTTGGCAACACGACCCGCGCGTCCGCGACGCCAAGAACCACAAAGACCTCGCACTGTCCTTCCGCCACCTCGCGTTTCAGACTGCCTCGCTCGGCTACGAAGAGCCGCCGGGCGCGGCCTACGACTACAACGACCCGACGATGGGTTTCTTCTGGGATACGCTCATCAACCGCGTCTATGGCGTGTCTTGGGAAGATGCCGAAGCAAAGGTGATTCGCCCTCTGCTCGCCGAGCCGCTCGGTTTTCAAGACGGCACGCCCGGCGTCTTGCAGCGGAACACGGGCCGCTTCCAGGTTTCCGCCCGCGACTTCTGCCGGTTCGGCCTGCTGATGCTCCACCGCGGACGTTGGGCGGGCAAGCAAATCCTGCGCGAAGACCTGGCCGCGACGATGGTCGACGATCCGCTGCCGTTGTCCGTTCCCCGCACCGTGGCGAAGAAGGCCGACACGATCTTCCCCGTCCGCTCGATCGGCGGCGGCGGAAACCAAACCGACCACAACGGCGGCTATAGCTGGATGTGGTGGCTCAATCGCCGAGCGCGCGACGGCAATCTCTGGTTTCCCGACGTCGGCGACGATTTCTTTGCCTGTTTCGGTCACGGAGGGCAGGAAGGTCTGGCCGTGCTGCCGGGCGACGAAGTCGTCGTCAGTTGGATCGGCAACGAACTGCACCAGGACCGCGAGCGCGGCAATCGCGCGTTTCGGACGCTCGCCGCCGCCGTTACCGATACGCCGAAAACAACGCGGCGGCCAATCCGCGGCCAAATCGTCGTCGATCCCGAACATCCCGCGCGGCTCGTCTACCACGACACGTGGATCGACGTCCCGACCGCGCCCGGCGGCAAGCGGCTCAAACCGTGTTTTCTCGTCGGTCCCGGCGATCCCGAGGAGTTGCTCTGGAAAGACACGCGGGCGAACGTCGACCTGCTCAAAGCCCGCCGCGCTCGCTGCACGTACCTCACGGCCGAGCTGCGCGATTTCGGCGGCGGCTCGTTGCCCACAGGCGAAGCGATGGACGCCCAAATCGCTGCGTGGAACCGCACCATAACGGAACTCGAAGCCGCCGGCGTCGCCACGGTGTTTTTCTTTCTCGACGACGGCGCGCGGCGCGACGACTGGCCCGACTTCGTCG
This sequence comes from Planctomycetota bacterium, assembly GCA_003576845.1. Classification (GTDB taxonomy): domain Bacteria; phylum Planctomycetota; class Planctomycetia; order Pirellulales; family PLA5; genus PLA5. The sequence continues at coordinate 3,529 of QEVJ01000143.1, read as the reverse complement.
ATCGGATCGTCGAACGTCTCAAGCATCATCGCCTGCTAATCTGGTGCGTCGCGGAAGAGTACGAAGAACTCGGCGGCGACGCTCGCGAGCTAGCGGGCCACATCGCCGAGCGGATTCGCCAGCGCGATCAGTTCGGCCACGTGATCGGCATTCATCAATTGCACGGCACGAAGTTTGCCTTCGCCGGCGACGCGCGATTCGACATGTTCTTGCTGCAGTACAACGTCGACACGCCCGAAAAACTACACGCCGGCTGCGTCGAAGCGTGGCGTTCGACCGGGGGACGGCACGTCCTCAACATGTCCGAATGCGCCGCCCACAGTCAGCACGGCGACGATCACGTGCGGCGGATGAATTGGGCCAGCGTCATGGGCGGGGCAAGCGTCGTCCAAGTGCTCGAAATGGGCCGTGCCAGCGATCGGGCGGAATGGAACTCGGCCCAGCGCTATCGGGACTGTGCGACGCTCGCCGATTTCTTCGAGTCGATCGACGCGAATGGACTTGTGCCCGCGGACGAGCTGACATTCGGCGGCACGCAATATGTGCTCGCCAAGCCGGGCCATGCGTATGTCGCATACGCGAGCGAACCGAAAGCGAGACTTGGCTTGCGCGATCTGCCCGACGGGAAATATGCCCTCACGTGGATCGAATGCGGCACAGGCCGGCGAATGGAACAAACTGCGAATGGCAAGGGCGACACGGCCTGGAACGTGCCCGGGGAGCTCTCGGGCGAAGTTGCCGTGTACGTGCGGCTGGGGAAGTGAATCGCTTGCAGAGAGTTGTCAGCCGGGACGAATTGTGAGTGGAAAATGGCGAACGGTGAATGGTGAACGCGCGGCGAGTTACGGTTCGGTTGCTCGCGGAACATCGGCTGTCGCGTTTTGTTCGTACGCAATGACTTTTCGCTCGACGAGTTCATACCGCCCGCCCTCCGGTAGCGCAACGTAATCCGGCCGGTCCGGATACACCGGCTGTCGTCGATCGTAAAAAAAGACCTGCCCGTTGCCGACGACTTCGGCCGTTGATTTCTGAACGACGATCGCCGTCGCTTCGTCGAGACCGATGCCCAAGAGTTGCGGATAGCGAGTCACAAGCTCCGTCATGTCGCGCTGCCGGCCGCGCTGGCTGAAGTGCTGGTCGATCGCCACGCCGTCCAAAAAGCCGAGTCCCCCGCGCTCGTAGCCCGGCGCCATGATCCGCGTGTTGCCGATCGGCGTGCCCCGAGCAAGATACCGAGCCTGGATCGACGCCCCGGCCGAGCTACCGCCGATCACTCCGCCGCGTCGTAGCACGTCTTTCATCAGCCGATGGGCCGTCGTGCCGTAGTACGAATCGGAAAGATTCCACTGCCTGCCGCCGCCGAACCAGAGGCCCGTCGCCTCCTTGAGCGGCGCGAGAAAGGCGTCGTCCTCGTTCGCACGGCGGCGGTCTTTCGTGTGGACGAACGCAGTATGCGCGACGCCCATCCGCTTCCACTCCCCAACCGTTCCATGTCGCTCGCCGACCTCGTCTTCTTCCGCACACGGTACGTAGACGAGTTTCGCTTTCTCCTTGCCGCCCGCCAATTCGACAAACCGCCACATCAGCCCGCGCGGCATCCCGCCTCCGCCGACGATGACCAGCGCGCCGTTCTCGACGAATGGCTTGCCCGGTCTTTCCGGCGGGAAGGGTTCGAGCGTGCGGTCGATCGCGTCGCGCCGCCATTCGGTCAGGTCGACGAGGAACTCTTCCGGCGCCTGCCGCGGCGATTTCGGCGCAGCGATTTTCTGCACGCGGAGCGGCTCTCGCTCATTGGCCATGAGCACGAACGTCGCCGTGCCCGAGCCGACCACGCGGATCAACCGTCCGGCGAGGACGATCGCGGTATTCTTTTCGATGCCGATCCCCACAGACCGCGGCCGCAAGGCGAGGCCCGCCAGCAACCGCCCGCGATCGGCCGCATCGTCGTAGTTCGTGGCGATGACGCAGTCGGGCAAGAGTCCAAGTCCGTCGGCCACCCGCGGCTGTTCGACATTTGCGACGACATAGCCCGCGCCGAGCGCTCTCGCGTTCGCACCGACCGCTATGGCGATGCGTCCGGCGTCGATGTGTTTGACGAGGGCTTCGCGCGCCGACCGCAAATCCGCTTGCCGCATCACGGTCAGCATGGGCGGCGCGTGCCAGCAGATCACGTCGGCACGTTCGACCGAGTGCGCAAGCTGTTCGCCGAGCTTTTCGGACGTCCGAACCACGGTCGTGCGCCGTTTGGCGTCGTCCCCGTCGTCGTTGCCTCCAAACACCGCTTCATAGTCTTTCTCCAACGTCTCGTTTGCGGCGCCGTCAACGAGCACGGAAACGCGGCGTTTGCCCGGCGCCGGCCCGACCGCCTCCTTGAGCACGCCGGTGTCGTCCAGGTCCGACGCCACGACCACTACGCCGCGGATCCGCAAATCGACCGGCCAATCGTCGAACCGTTCGTCGAACACCTGTGCGGCCGCCGGCGCTGCCGCCAGCAACGACAACGCCGCGAGCCCGGCAAGCACGGTGATTTGCGGAATCGCACGCCGCATTTCGCACCCTTCCCGCCTGTTTCGCCGATCGCGGTCGCCTTGTGTGCTGTCGAACCGGGGCTAGAATTGACTTTCGCGTCGCGGCCGCTCGACACGATCCGACGCACGAGGGGACGTAGCTCAATTGGGAGAGCACGGGCTTTGCAAGCCCGGGGTTGCCGGTTCGATCCCGGTCGTCTCCACTTCGTAAGCCCTTGCCGCACAGTGAGTTAGGCCAAACCGCCTAGCCCGATTCTAGCCGAAATCTTGGCCTACCACAAGAATCGGCCGTTTTGTGGTGCATTTGACCGACCACAAAACGACTTTCCGCCGCCGGCTGGGGCAGAGTCGGCCGCGGTTGCTTTTGGCTTTCCTGTTGCCATATCATTCACTGGTTGTCGGGGGCGACGGCCGAACTTCCCTGAATCAGGAGCTTTCTATGTCCCCCCAAGAGCTTGTTAGCACGGCCCACATTGCAAATCTGCAAATTGTCGCCGCGGCGCACGCAAGTCAGCAATCAGTCGCGCTCGCCGGATCAATGAAGGAAGATGGCAAAGCGACGGTCTTTCTGCCGCCCGAGTTGAGCGACCGCGAAAGGGAATCGCCGTCGTCCTGACCCTCAGGAATCGGCAAATCGTTCCCGGCGAATGCGCTCGCGGCCTTTCGCAAAATCTTTTGCGACAAGCTTGCAAGCGCATTTTTTAAGACTCTCTTGTCCTGAGTTCAATGGCGGACTATCCTGCGCCCTTTGAATCAGTGCCGTTGAACAGCGCGAAAAAATGCGATGGACGAATGGAGCTTTGCCGATGCTGCCGAGCAGCTAAGGATTGCGTCGCAGTCGATTGTCAAGAAACTTGCGACGATGAAGAAAGACCAACCGAGCTACCAAGTTGATGAACTTAAACCCGACTTATTCACCCTTTTGCGGCGGTGAGTTGAAAAACATCGCGTGAGTCTCGTGGTTTCATGGGTTGTTGAACCACTTCCATGAACCGACGGGA
>QEVJ01000142.1 GCA_003576845.1 Planctomycetota bacterium | reverse complement strand
GTCGAGCACCGGCAACACGTTGCCGTTCGGCTCGACGTACGACTTGCGGACGTTAGCCAAACGGAGCATGGGCGGAACAGGGATCGGGGGTCAGGGGGCGGGGATCAGGCGCGGGCGACGGCGACGGGAGAATGGTGAATGGAAAATGGTGAATCGTGAATTGTGAATGACGATAAGTTCGCGAGTCGCATCATTTACCATTCACTATTCACCATTTTCCATTCACCATTCGCATTCGGCGCAGCCCTAGGTCAACATTCTAGGGTCGCCGCCGAGAGTTGCCTACCACGGCGTCATGCCGCCGTTGACGCAGATTGTTTGCCCGGTGATGAACGCGGCTTCCTCGCTGGCGAAATACTGCACGGCGTAGGCCACGTCGTCGGGCGTGCCCCAGCGGCCCATCGGAATCAGCTTGCGATAGCCTTCCTTCATTTCCGCCGGGTCGCTTTCGTGCCGCTCGACGGGAATCCAACCGGGCGCGACCGAATTTACCGTGATGCCGAACGGCGCCAGTTCCGTGGCCATGCTCCGCGTAAAGCCATTTTGCCCACCTTTTGCAGAAACATACGCGCTGAAGTTGCCGACGGCCCGCTGAAACACCTCGCTCGAAATGTTGACGATCCGGCCCCACTTTTTCGCCTTCATCGCCGGCAGCACTCGCCGCGTGAACAGGTAAGGGCTTTTGATGAAGAAGTCGATCATCGTCTGGTAGTGCTGCCAGGTGTATTCCTCGATCGGCAGTTGCGGCTGGTCCGGCGTGGCGTTGACGACCAGAATGTCGATGTCGCCGAACTTTTTCTTGACGCCGTTGCAGACCTCGGCGACGCCTTCCGCCGTCGAGGCGTCACCGCGGACGAGCACACCGGCGAGGCCCTGGCTCTCGAACTCAGCGAACATCCGCTCGGCCCGCTCTTGGTTCCGTTGATAGGTGATGCCGACGGCGGCCCCGGCTCGGGCGAGCGCGTAAGCGGTGGCTTTGCCTAAGCCGGTCGTACTGCCGGTGACCAGGGCGACGTGATTTTTGAGCGAAAAGGACATCGAACGACCTGTTTCTTGTCGGAAAATGAACTTCGGCGGCGTTTCGGTCGTTTATACCGGCGTCCGAATGCCGTCTCAAGGACCGCCGCACGCGCAAGCCGCACGCCCGCAAGGACGGTACGCGCGGTTTCGGCTATATTTAAGGAATAGTGCCGGCCCCGTCGCCGCGAATTGGTGGTGGGCACGCACGGGTGTGCCGAACGGCAACCGATGGAGGCGTCCGCCATGTTGGACTTTACCCCCAAGAAACCGGCGCGCAACTGGACATCGCGCCGCGAGCAACGCCGGCTGTTGATCCTCGTCGCCCTGGTCGCGGGCGTGATCGTCGTGGCGTCGATGGCCCGCGAACCGCAGCTCTATCATTGGATCGCCGATCTCGGCAAAGACAAAGCGGTTGAAGACGCGCACATCGACACTCGCGTCCAACCCAAGAACTCGCCGACCGATCTGCGCGCCGGTCTGTTCGCCATTTCCGCGGATGCTCCGGCCGACGTGCCAGCAAACGTTCCGCCGGGCGACCGCTTCCCCGGCGTGCGGCTCGAATACTTCCGCGCGATCAAAGACAGCGCGATCCACCGCCCGGAGGAAGCCGAGGCCTGGTTCCATCTGCTCGACATCGCCAACAAGACGCCGCAAGAAACGCTCGAACGCGCATCGCGCGGCCGCGTGACGTTCATGCAGCTCTTCCGCCAGCCGGACGTTTATCGCGCGGAACTTGTGACGGTCGCCGGCACGATCCATCGCGTCGTGCCGCAGACGATCACCGAAAACTACGTCGGCCTAGAAGGGGAGTACTATCAAATCTGGCTCCAACCGCAGAACTCGGCCCATCCCGTCGTCGTTTACTCGCTGGCCCTGCCCGAGGGATTTCCCATTGCCGCCGAACTGAAGGAACCGGCCGAAGTGACGGGCTTTTTCTACAAGGTTTGGGCATACCCGGCCGAAGACCAGCCGCGGACCGCGCCGATCTTGCTCGCCAAAACGTTTCGCTGGAACGAAGAGCGGGTAAAGCGGGCCTTCGATCGCCCGGCGATCGCTCAGCCGGTTGAAAAACCCATGCCGGCGGCAAAGCAATCGCCGCGTGCGTATCTCGCGGAAAACTGGGAGATTACCGACGAGGTCTGGAAGCGGTTTGCCGACGGTCAGCCTATGCCCGCGCCGACGGCTTCGCGCGACGACGAACCGGCCACGCTCTTGAAGTTGCTGAACAATCTCCCGCGGCTGCCGGCGGCGAGCGTCGAAGCGTGGACCGACAAGGCGACCGCGGCGGCGACGCTCGTCGACAAGCCGGCCGAGCATCGCGGGGCGTTCTTCGCGATCGAGGGCCGCGCCGTTCGCTGCGAGCGGGTCGCCGTGCCGGAGGATTTGGCGAAGCTGTTCGATTTTGAGTCGGTATATCGCACCGAGATTCGCCCGGACGACGCGGGTCCCGTGCGCGTGGTCTATTCGTCCGCAGCGCCGCGCGGCTGGCTTCGCGGACCCGACGGCAAACCGCTCGACGCCAACGCCATCGACGAGCAAACGTCGACGTTCGGCATGTTCGTCAAGCGCGGCGGCGACGTCGCGACGGGAACGAATGGCGATGGTCGGCCGTCGCTCGTGTTCGTCGCCGGCCGCCTCGCCTGGCATTCGACGGCACTGCTCGGCCGCTTGGGCATGGACATGGCACTGTACGACGACCTAACGCAAAGCGCCGAGATCGCCGGGCAGGAATCCGAGTGTCTCTATACGATGTTGGGCAATGCGAAACGCATCGACCGCGACGAGTTGAACGAGCTGGCCCGCGAGCATCAGTTCGCCCTGCAAAAAGATTTCGAGTACGACTATCCGTACCCGAACATCCCTTCCAACTCGTTCATCCTCAACGAAGTTCGCTCGCGACCGGAGCAATCGGCGGGCATTGCCGCGTCGCTCACGGCCACGGCGCTGCGTGCGTTCCGCATCCAGTTGAGCGCCGAAGACGCGGCGAAGTACGGCTTCGACCATTACTATCACGTCGATGCCTCGGTCCCGCTCGAACCGCCGATCACGATCGTCCAGCGCCGCAAGGAAGCCGACAATGCCGATGGTGGCGCAAAGGGCGAGCCGCCGAAGACCGCCGAAACCCGCCGCGACTTTATGAACGTCGTGTTCTGTCTTCGCCGCTTGCCCGAAGGATTTCCCCAGGGCGAGAAGATCAACGAACAGATTTGCGTTCCCGGGTTCTTCTTCAAGACCTGGGCGGCGAGTTCGACCAAGTCGGCGAAGGTCGATCCCCGCTCGCGGAACCAGTATCCGATGTTCATCGCCGATTCGCTGATCTGGTATGAACCGGTCGAGGAACCGGGTTGGCTCGGCGGGGCAATCGTCGGCGTGCTGGTCGGCATGCTCGTGCTGGGCGGAATCGGCGCGCTCATCGCGCGCCGCGGCAACCGGACGCTCGACCAGACGCTCGCCCGCCAGCGAACCGAAACCGAAGCGTCGCTCGATTCGCTCGACATCGAGACCAGCGCCAAGCCCGATTTCGGATTCCTGGCGAACGAACCCGTATCGCCGCCGGACGCCTCGCAGCAACCGCCCGACGCCCAATCGCCGTAACTCAAGCCCCGTTTCGATGAGTCCGACATGACGCGGCATCGGCGCTGGTTCGCATGGCTGCTGGCAGCGGTTGGGCTTTGCCCCGTCGCGGCCCGCGCCGACGATCCGCATTTCACCGCGCAATTCGCCGACGGAACCTACATCGCCGATGGCCGGCTCACCGAGTGGCACAACGCGATCGCCCAGCCCAAGCTTAACGGCCAACCGCTATTCGACCCACAGCGTCCGATCCGGTTTCTGCGCAACACGGAAGTCGCCCTCGATCGCGAACCGGAAGCGTTCGTCGAGTTCTTTGGGGGCGATCGCTTCGTGGGCCGCGTGACCGGCTTCACGACGGGTGAAGAATCGTTCTACCGCCGCGAGCATTCCCAGATGCTCGCCACGACGCCGCTGGACGTCTCGCTGCCCGAGACGCCGCGGACGAACGAGTTTCGGCTTTCCGCGCGATGGGCGAAGCGGATCGTGTGGCAGCGGCGGTTGGACGCCCGCTACACGCCCGCCACGCTCTACTACCGCGACGGCCGCGAAATGGCATTTCGCCGCGTGCGGTTCCTGCCCCGCGGCGTGTTCGTGTTGCTTGACTCGGGCCCCGTCGAGGTGCCGATCGACCAGATTGCCGAATTGCATCTGCCGCGGCTCGATCCTTGGCAGGCGTACTTCGAGCAGTTGGCGCTTCTCGGCGATGCCGGCGCGCGGCTCGTGCGGCTCGAAACCGACGAGGGGCTACGCCTCACGACGTCGACGGCGCGGTTTCGCGCGCACCATTGGGGCGACGCCGGCGACGCGAATAACTGGTATCGCAGCGTCCAACCCGCGTGGCTCGACGTGCCGTTGGCGATTCCGCAACGCCGGATTCACACGATGCGCTGGAACGAGGCGCACGACGTACCCCTCTCGTCGATCGAGCCAACGTCGGTCGAGCAGAAGGAACTGATCGGCGGCGGGTGGACCGCGCGGATCGACCGCAGCGTCCGCGGAACGGGGCTTACCGCCGGCGGTCGCGAATCCGCCTGGGGAATCGGCATGCACGCGACGTGTCGGATGACGTTTCCGCTGCCGGCCGCGGCGAAGTCGTTTCGATCGGCGGTGGGACTCGACAAATCGGTCGGACGCGGCGGCTGCGCGCGGGCGGAAGTCTACATTGGCGGTACGTCGGTGCCCCCGGCGTTTCGCAGCGAACACCTCGTCGGTGCTGAACGCCGCGTCGAAACGCCTGCCATTGCACTCGATTCCGCGAACGACGGAAAGCGGGAACTCGTCCTCGTCGCCGATCCGGCCCATGCCGACCGGCCGGCCGATGCCGATCCGTTCGACATCCGCGACCTGGTCAATTGGTGCGAGCCGTGCGTCGAACTCGACCGCGACGCACTTGCGAGGGAAGTCGCCGCACGGGCGATTACGCTCGTGCCGGCTTGGGAAGGGTGGTCGGTCCAAGTCCAGGGCGGCGGCCTCGCGCTGGCCGATCGCTGGAGCGAACGCACGTACGATCGCGAGGCCAATCGCCTGCGCTTCGTATCCGACGTTTCCGGCAAGACGCCGCTCGTGCTATCGCGAGAACTGCGCGTCGAGAACGACCATCGCAATTTGATGTTGTGCGTCGAGCAGGCCGACGCGGAAGGGAAGGCCAACGAGATCGCTGTCTCCGTGGACGGCGAGCCCTACGCCCGTTTCGAAGTCCCCGCCGCGGCCTGGAACGGCGCCGCGCCGACGCCGCGTTTGATTCCGGTCGAGTCGCTCCGCGGTCGCGAGGTGAGCATCGAGATCGCTCAAAGCGGAGGCGGCGAGAAGAATCGGGTTGCTTGGCGGCGGATCGCGCTCGTTGCCGAGCCAACGAGCACGCGGTGGACGGTCGTCGCCCCGCGAACGCTGAACGCAGCCGAAGGAACGGCCCTCGCCGCGATGCCCGATGGATCGATCCTGGCGTCCGGCAAGAACCCGCCGCGCGACACGTACACGATCGAGTTCGAAAGCAAGCAGCGCGGCATTTCCGCGATCCGGCTCGAAGCGCTCCTGGACGAAGCGCACCCCGCCGGCGGTCCTGGGCGCAGCGGCGATGGACGGTTTCAGTTGACGGAAGTGCGGCTCTCGGCTCGCCCAGCCCGCGCCGCCGACGCGAAACAGACTTCTGTCCCGATCGCCGGTGTCTCGGCCGACTACTACGAAACCAAGTTCGAGCCGGCACTGGCCATCGACGGTAAGGCACACACCGCCTGGTCGACGGGCCGCGGTTCCGGCAAGCCCCACGCGATCGTGCTCGCGCTCGACGCCGATCCCACGTCGCCGGGCGGCACGATCTTCACGCTCGACCTCGAACAGCACTCGGGCCAACAGCAAACGCTCGGGCGATTTCGCGTTTCGGCATCGTCGGATGCCCTGCCGTTGGAACCGCAATTGCCCGGCCGACGGATTGCGTTACGGTCGGAAACCGTGGAGGCCCTCGCCGCCCGCCGCAAGATGCTGTTCGACGACGACCCGAAGTTCGTCCAAGCGCTCGTCGCCCGCAACGGAAAGATTGCCCACGACGGCAGCGACCGCTTCACGGGCGGTGCATGTTTGAAGCTTGCCGCGGGTATCGCCGAGAATCTGGCCATCGCCGACGTCAGCGTTCCCATCCGCGCGAACCCCGGCGCGGGCGAATATCGCTACGTTCGGTTTGCGTGGCGCAAGCGCGGCGAAGGCGGCGCGCTCGTCCAACTGGCAGACCGCGGCGCGTGGCAAAGCAACGCCTCAGGACGCGGCCGCGAGCTGTGCTACGTCGGAGGCAAGTTCGACGCCGGAGTCGACGCGATCCGCGTACAAGATGAGCTCCCCAACGACTGGACGGTCGTCACGCGCGACCTGTTCGAGGACTTTGGCCCGATCACGGTCACCGGACTGCGGCTCGCTTGTGCCGATGGAGAATTGTTGTTCGACAGCCTCCAATTCGTGCGGTCGCTCGACGATTTCGAGCGCGTGCCGCGTTGACGCGCGTCATCGCTCCGCGGCGGCCAACCCGGCATCGGCGGCAACGACCCGGCCGCGCTCCATCCGGATGCACCGCGCGGCCCGCGACGCCGCTTCCTCTTCGTGCGTGACGAGCAGCACGGTTCCTCCTTCGCGGTTGTATTGCCCGAGCAGGTCGAGCACGATCCGGCCGTTCTCCGGGTCCAGATTGCCGGTGGGTTCGTCGGCCAGGAGGATTCGCGGCTCGTTCAGCATCGCCCGAGCGAGCGCGGCCCGTTGCCGTTCGCCGGCGCTAAGCTGCCCCGGCCGATGCCGGCGCCGTTCGGCAAGCCCGAAGCGTTCGAGCAGCAATTCTGCGCGGGCGGTCGCTTCGCGCCGCCGACCGTCGAGCGCCGCGGTCAATACGTTATCGACGACGTTGAGATAAGGGAGCAGGTGGAACGTCTGGAACACGAACCCGATTTCGCTGGCGCGAAACCGCGCCCGTTCCGCCCGCGAGAGCGACTTGAGCGCCCGCCCGGCGACGATCGCGTCGCCCTCGGTGGGAAGCGTCAACCCGCCGACGACCAGGAGCAGGGTCGTCTTGCCGGAGCCGCTCGGTCCGCGAATCGCGACGAACTCGCCCTCGCCGATCCGCAGCGAAACGCGGTCGAGCGCCCGCACTTCGCCGTGCGCGGTTCGATAGATCTGACTGACGTCGCAAAGTTCGATCATCCAAGCTCGCCTGCCGCCGAGGGGCCTCTCGCCGATGCGATCGAGAGTCGGTGTCGTATCACAAATCGCACGACGAGAGAAGTCATTCCGCCTCGAATTGGATCGTCACGGACGAGCTAACGGTGATGCGACCCGGCGCGAGAACGCTCGCGGCAACGCCCTGGTTCGCCGCGGATTGCTTCTCGGGAGCGACCTGAAACGCGGCGCCCTGTCCACGCGCTCGCGGAACGGTTCCGTCGCCGACGACGGGAATCACGCTAGTGACGAACGGCGTGCGTTCCAGATCGACTTCGTCGACGACGACGCGCCACGCCTTGCCCAGCTTCAAGCCATCCAACTCGGCGAGCTGAGTCGCCTTCTGCCGCGCGTCCGCGTAGGCCCGCCGGCGCGCTTCGGCCTGGTGTTGAGGAAGTTGGGAGTGTTCGAGCGAGATGGCGCCGATCTTGAACCCGCCCAGTTTGATGAGGGCCGCCAGCGTGGGTTCGAACTTCGGAATCTCGCGGACCGAAACGACGATCGTGCGTACCACGCGGTATCGCATCACGCCCTGCTCTTTGTCGAACTGCGCGGCGATGTCGAAGCTGGCCGTCTGCAAATGCTCCGCCTGGATGCCCTGTTCCGCCGCCGCGCCTGCGATCGCCGTGGCGCGTTTGTCGTTGGCCGCGCGGGCGTCGAGTAGTTCCTCCGCGTCCGTCGTAATCGTCAGCGTCAGGGAAATGTAATCGGCGGGAACCTCGACTTCGCCGTCGCCGCTTACCGAGATCAGGCGGCGTGACGATTCTGCCGACCACGATAGGTTAGGAATTAGGCAGATCGCGATGAGCAAAGCCAATAGACAGTGGAGTCGCATACGATCACCTCGGCATGGAAGCGTGGCGGCAATGGGTCGCAACACGCGGCAAACTCCCTCCGCGAACGATAGCGCGGCCGGCAATGGCGCGTCCCATTTGGATTGTACATCGCAGTCCGTCGCCGTTTCCCGCCAGGCAAGTCGTTGCGGCTTCTCGGCGCGATTCCATTCATTGACACTCGCCTGGACCGCAGTAAAATGTGGGGTTTTCCACGCCGCGATGGGCGCCGTAACACCGCGATGAACCGACTTCGCGGCCACAGGGGAGTTTCCGCCGTTGCGAGATGCGATCGAAAAGGCTGACGTCCTGATCGAGGCCTTGGGCTGGATTCGCCGGTTCCGCGACAAGGTCGTCGTCATCAAGCTCGGTGGAAGCGTGATGGAGGACGAGACCGCGCTGCGGCATTTGCTCGTCGACATCGTGTTCATGGAAACCGTCGGCATGAGACCCGTCGTCGTACACGGCGGCGGGGCGGCCATTAGCCGGGCGATGAACGCCGCCGGCATCGAGCCGCGGTTCATTCAGGGCCGCCGCTACACCGACGAAGCCACCCGCGACATCGTCGAGCGCGTGCTGGCTTACGAAACCAACGAAGCCCTCGCCGCCCAGATCGAAGAGCTCGGCGGACGGGCGCAACCGCTCAACTTCCGCACGACGAACGTCCTCTGGGGCCATCGCCTCGCGCTGCCGGATACGGACGGTAGCTCGATCGACTTGGGCTACGTCGGTTACGTGACCAAAGTCGACCGGACGACGATCGACAACTTATGCTACGCGGGGCAAGTGCCCGTGATCCCGTCGATGTGCCAGGGCGACGGCGGCGAGAAGCTCAACGTCAATGCCGACACGGCCGCCACCGCGGTCGCTCAGGCTCTCGGCGCGGAAAAACTCATGTACTTAAGCGACGTGAACGGCGTTCGCCGCGACAAGAACGACCCCGCGTCGCTGATCCACTCGCTCACCGATGCCGAGGCCCGCGAGCTGATCGCCAGCGGCGTGATCGAGTCGGGCATGATCCCCAAGGTCGAGGCCTGCCTGGAAACGCTCGAACGGGGCGTCGGCAAGGTGCATATCATCGATGGGCGATTGCGGCATTCGCTGCTGTTGGAGATTTACACCAACCGCGGCGTAGGAACCGAGATCTTGCGAACCGCCGGAGCGCATTGAGAGTCCAACAGATCAAGGGTAGGGTGGGTCGAACGAAGTGAGGCCCGCCGGTCGCACCGGGGAATTGTGAATGGTAAATGGCGAATGGTGAGTTGTGAATGGAAGCGCGGTCCGCCGGAAATCGTTCACCATTCACAAGTCACCATTTTCGATTCACAATTCCCACGCGAACCCGGTGGGCCGACCCACCCTATGATTTCCCCAGCCCCTAATCCCCAGTCCCCAGCCCCCGCCATGTCCACGGACACCATCCCCAGTTCCGCCGAAACGATCGACTTGTTCAAGCAGTACGTGATACCGAACTACACGCGGTATCCGCTCGCTTTGGAACGCGGCGAAGGTTCCTACGTCTGGGACGCCGAGGGAAAGCGTTATTTGGACTTCTTTCCGGGTTGGGGCTGCAATCTTTTGGGCCACTGTCCCGAGCCGGTCGTCCGCGCGGTGCAAGAGCAGGTCGCCACGTTGATCCACGTGCCGAACACCTGGCATACGCACGCCCAAGGTCTGTGGGCCAAGATGCTCTCCGAGCGGAGCTTCGGAGGGCAGGCGTTTTTCTGCAACAGCGGGACCGAAGCGAACGAAGCCGCGATCAAGCTCGCCCGGCTCCACACGCCGAAGGAACGCTACAAGATCATCACGTTCGAGGGCGGGTTCCACGGCCGCACGCTGGGCGCGACCGCGGCAACTGCTCAGCCGAAGTATCACGAAGGGCTCGGCCCGCTGATGGCCGGGTTCACGTACGCGCCTTACGGCGACGCCGACGCGGTTGCCCGGCTCATCGACAAGGAAACGGCGGCGATTCTCGTCGAGCCGATTCAGGGCGAAGGAGGCGTGAAGATCGCGACCGATGGATTCCTGCGCGACCTGCGGCGCCTGGCCGACGAAAACGGCCTGCTCCTGATGTTCGACGAAGTGCAGACCGGCTGCGGCCGGACCGGGAAATGGTTCGCCTATCAACGCGCCGGCGTCACGCCCGACGTGATGACGCTCGCCAAAGCGCTCTGCGGCGGTGTCGCGGGAGGAGCGCTGCTCACGACGAAGGAAATCGCTCCCAGCTTGCGGCCCGGCATGCACGCGGCCACGTTCGGCGGCAATCCGATCGCCGCCCGGGCCGGCATCGCGGCGATCGAAATGGTCGAATCGCAGAACCTGCTCGAAAACGTCGACCTGATTGCAACCGTGTTCCGGGCCCGGCTCGAAGCGCTCCGGGACGAATGCGAAATCGTGCGCGATTTGCGCATTGCGGGCGTAATGATCGGCATCGAACTGGCCGTCGAGGGCGCGCCGATCGTCAAGGCCTGCATGGAGCGCGGCCTGCTCATCAACTGTACCCAAGGCGTGGTGATCCGCCTCTTGCCGGCAATGAACCTGACCGGGGCGCAGGTTCACGAAGGCTGCGACATTCTATGCGACGCGATCCGCGCCGCGCGGCCGTAGGCGGTCGTTTTCGATAATCAACCCTTGGCACGCCGCGAGGTATTCGCCATGCGACACGTCGTTTCGTTGTTTGATTTGTCGACCGCCGAGATCGAGGCGATCTTCGCAATTACGCGCGACCTGAAGGCCAAGCACGCCACGGGCCTCCGCGAGTCGATCCTGCCCGGCCGCGTCGTCGCCCTGCTGTTCGAAAAGCCGTCGCTGCGGACGCGGGTCAGCTTCGAGACGGGCATCAGCCACCTGGGCGGCAACAGCCTGTTTCTCGGTTCCGAGGTCGGCTTCAACGCCCGCGAGAGTTTGGCCGATTTCGGCCGCGTGATCAGCCAGTACGTCGACGCGATCGTGGTGAGGGCATTTCGCCACGAAACGGTCGTCGAACTGGCCAAACATTGCACCTGCTCGGTCATCAACGGCCTCACCGACTATTCACATCCTTGCCAGGGGCTGGCCGATCTCTACACGCTCCGGGAACTGCTCGGCAAGTTTCCCGGGCACAAGATTGCCTATGTCGGCGACGCGAATAACGTCGCCCGCAGTCTGACGATTGGCTGCGCGCGGCTCGACCTGGCGCTCGCGGTGGCGTCGCCGAAGGGCTACGGTTTCGACGAGCCGTTTTTGGCCCGCCTCAAGCGCGAGGCGCCGCACGCAAATCTCACGTTCACGCACGATCCGGCCGAAGCGGTTCGCGGGGCCGCGGCGGTCTATACCGACGTCTGGACCAGCATGGGACAGGAAGCCGAAACCGAGCGGAGGATGGCCGACTTTGCCGGCTTCCAAGTCGACGCCCGACTCATGGCCCTCGCCAAAGAAGACGCTTACTTCATGCACTGCCTGCCGGCGCATCGCGGCGAGGAAGTTTCCGCCGACGTCATCGACGGTCCGCAAAGCGTCGTCGTCGAGCAGGCCGGCAATCGGATGCACGTGCAAAAGGGGGTGCTTACGTGGTTGCTGGGGCGGGAGTGAAGGGAGGTAAATGCAAAATGAAGAATGAAGAATGAAGAATGGTATGCGACGGGCCATTTTGCATTTTTCATTTTGCTTTTGCATTCCTTCCCGGCTTCAAGCGTCCTTGAATCGAGGTGCTTCATGGCTCGCCACGACGGCCGTAAGAATCACGAGCTTCGGCCCATCAAGATCAAGCGCCGTTACACGCGGTCCGCGCCGGGGAGTGTGTTGTATCAATCCGGCGAAACGATCGTCCTCTGCACGGCGAGCATCGACGAACGCGTGCCCGAATGGATGGCGGGCAAAGGTCGCGGCTGGTTGACGGCGGAGTACGCGATGCTCCCCGGCAGCACGCGGCCCCGCAAACGCCGCGAGCGCGAGAAGCTCGACGGCCGCACGACCGAAATCCAGCGGCTCATCGGCCGCAGCCTGCGGGCGATTATCGACCTCAATGCGATTGGCGAGCGGACCATTGCGATCGACTGCGACGTGCTCCAAGCCGACGGCGGCACGCGCACGGCGAGCATAACGGGGGCCTGGATCGCGCTCGTCGATGCCGTGCAAACGCTCCCGCCCGCTCCCGCAGGCGAAAAGAAGCAGCCGTTGCGCGACAGCGTGGCGGCGATCAGCGTCGGCATCGTCGACGGCCAGGCCGTGCTCGATCTCGACTATCGCGAAGACGTCGACGCGCACGTCGACATGAACGTGGTGATGACGGGCCGCGGCGAGTTCGTCGAGGTTCAAGGGACCGGCGAGGAGGCGACGTTTTCTCACAAGCAGTTGAATGAAATGCTTGCACTCGCCGCAAAGGGCATCGGCCTCCTGGCTGCGGCGCAAAGAAAAACGCTGCGCCGGGCATTTCCGTTCTGAGCGGTGTTTGTCTGCGGCTGGCCGCAATGGTGCAAGTGGCGCCGAGGCGATCCAAATGCCGACCGCATTTCGGCCGGTTCGATGCGATCGCGTGCCACGGACCAAAAACGAAGGTAAGTGCTTGGCGTACTCATCGTGGCGGGCCGCAACCCATCCCTTGCCAAGGTCCGCTCAGCGACTAATTTGTTGCTGCCGTGGCGGACCGCGCCTAGCATGGAATTACACGGCAAATGCGCTGCGAACGCAGCGCGAAATCGCCCCGCGAGGCGACTTCCGGTTTTCGGGCAGGGAACGCGAGGGACATGGGTCAGGCACACACGATCATTCTGGTCGACGACCACCAGGCGGTGGCGGAAGCGGTGGCGATGCGCTTCGAGGCCGCCGGTTTCCGCGTGGCTGAACGCCTCGATTCGGCCAAGGGTCTCATCGGCGCGGTTCAGAAGCGCAAGCCCGACGTCGTGCTGCTCGATGTGTCGATGCCGGGACCCGATCCGTTCGAAGCCGTTGAGCGCGTGAAGAACGCTTCGCCGGGCACGAAGGTGCTGTTCTTTTCGGCGTTCACGAACGATCGGTACATCGACCGCGCGCTTGCCAGCGGCGCCGATGGCTATCTCACCAAGGGCGAACCGTTCGACAAGATCGTCAAAGGAATCGAACAGGCACTTGCCGGCAAGCCGTACTGGTCGCCGGACGCGGCCGAGCGCGTGTCGAAGGTGCAAGGCCAGCCGCCCGTCTCGCGGCTTTCCACGCTCACGCCCCGCGAAGCCGAGGTACTCCGCTATCTCGCCCAAGGCATGAACTGCGACGAGCTCGCCCGGCATCTAGGGCTGAGCCGCAAGACCGTCGAGAAGCATCAGTACCACCTCCGCGACAAGCTGCGAATCTATAGCCCCGGCGAGTTGACGCTGTTCGCGGTCCGCGAGGGGCTGATTGCACCGTAGCGCTCGGGCGCACGACCTGTCACGGCCTGTTTGCAACAGGTGACCCATTCAGCCGCTACAACGCGCACGACCGGAACCGCGTCTCGTGCGAGGCGCGTCTCGTTCGCAAGAAATCCGCTATATCCGGCCCGCCTTTGGAGATTTGCCGCCGCGGCTCACGATGACACTCCATGCGCGGCCGAAGGCGAGGATCGTCATGGAACTAAATCGCAATCACTACTTTCTGATCGGCATCGTCGTAGTGCTGCTCGGCGTCCAATTGCGGATGGTCGACTCCTACGTGCTCAACGCACCGGCCACGAAGTTCGTGGTCGAGAAGTTCGGCTCGGCCGACAAACAGACCGCGGCCAACACGGCGATCCCGTCGCTCGAAGCGATGGGCGACGGGGCGTCGGCCCCGCTGCGAACCGTCAAACCGCCGATTTGGGCGGGCTGGGCCGCGATTTCGATCGGGGCGGTGCTGATCCTGCACAGCCTGGCGATGCCGCGGCCGGGCTAAGGCTGAAGTCTTAAGGTTGAAGGTTGAAGGTTGAAGGTTGAAGCAAGTTCTAAGGTTTAAGCTGGACTTTTGCAGATCGTCAGATGGCATTGGAAAATTGGGGATTTCGCATTTAATGTGGGCGATTTGGGTGTCCCGATTCAGCGTGAATTGGAAATCGCGGTCGGTTGGGTTAGCGAGTTAGGGCGAATTGGCGATCGGAATCCAACGAGAATGGAACGGTCGGGTTTATCGCATTCGCACTTGAAAATGAAGGGAATGGGAAGTATCGCATCGGCGCGGTGGCCGACGCCGCCTTCACTTCCAACCTCTGGGTCGGCACTCGGACCACGCTTCGCGCCGTGCCCGCTCCCCAGCATTGCCCGATCCTCCGCCCAGGTTTGGTTGTTTTAGCGCGGCGAGCCGTGTGCTGCAACCACCGCATTCGACGGCGGGCATCACGCGACGGATCGCGCGGCTTGCCACGCGGCTCTTCGCCGCATGCGGGCCTCCTCCAGTTTGCGGTCGCGCTCGGCGAAGATCACCGCGTCCAGTCCGGCGAGCTTGTCGAGCCGCGCGACGTAGCCCGAGGCGCTGTGCAAGCGGACCTCGTTGTAGTGCTTCACATACGCCGCCGCTTTCCGGCGCGCTTCCGCGAGCGACTCCAGTCCGGCGGGCCGCGCGCACTCGCGCTTCAAGCTGCCGTGCCAGCGTTCCAGCTTGCCGTTGCTCTGCGGATAGTATGGGCTCGTGCGAACGTGCGTCAGGCCCGTCGCGCGGCGCTTCGCCGTTGTGTTCGTTCGGCTGGCCGTACCGCTGGCGCCACTGGCGATACTTGCTCGTCGACAGTTCGAGCCAGCCGAGCAGCTTGCGGGCGGGTAACTCCGCGCGGTCGGTCCAATGCCGCACGTAGTCGACGATCTCGTCGCGCGCGTCGTGGGGAAAGAGAGCGTCCTTTCAGAGTTCCCCATTGGCTTTTTTGAGCGGACGTGCTCCTCCATCAGCTCGGAGATGACTTCGTTCTTTTGAGCCAGCTTGGCTTGCAGCCGGGCGATCTCCTGCTCGTTCGCGGCTTGGGCGGCCTTCGCCCCTCGCGGCTCGCCCGCAACCTTGGCGAACGCCGCCTCGGCCTGGTCGAGCGCCAGCTTGACCCAGGCATGAATCTGCAACGGCTAAACCTGAACCTCGTCCGCCAGATCCGAAACGGGCGCCTTGCCCATCAAAT
>QEVJ01000280.1 GCA_003576845.1 Planctomycetota bacterium | reverse complement strand
CCGCACGGCCAGATGCGGCAACCGCAAGCTGATCTCGAACGCCACCCGGGGATCCATCGTCGGACCGAGCAGCATCAGCGCGCCCGTGTGCAGATCCATCATGTCGGCGATCAGTTGGTGATCGGCGCAGATCGCACCGGCGATGATGTCGGACGCGCCGTTGATGAACTTCGTCAGACTGTGAATCACGATGTCCGCCCCGAGCTGTGCCGGCGACAGCACGAGCGGCGAAAACGTGTTGTCGACCACCAGTTTCGCCCCGTGGCGATGGGCGATGTCGGCCAGCTTCGGAATGTCCGCCACGACGAGCGTCGGATTCGAAATCGACTCGACGTAGAGCAGCTTCGTGCGGTCGGTGAACGCTGCCTCGATCGCCGCGTGGTCCGATACGTGGGCGAACGAGGTCGAGACCGTAGCCTTGCGGGGCAAGAAGTCGTGCAACAGGGCAAACGTTCCCCCGTACAGCGCATCCGAAGCGACGATGTGGTCGCCCGGCTGACAGCTTTGCAGCAACACGGCCGAAACCGCGCCCATGCCGCTCGCCGTGCAGTACGCGGCCGCCGTCCCTTCGAGCGCCGCCAGCTCGCGCCCGAGAACGTACACCGTCGGGTTGAAGTGCCGCCCGTAGAGATAGCATCCGCCCGTCTCCGGCGGACCGGAATCGGGCCCGATCTCGCCGCGAAAGAGTCGCGGCAGCGCGCCGGCCTCGAGCACCGTGAACGTCGTGCTGGCCTCGATCGACATGTTCACGCCACCGTGTTCGCCAAACTCGTGGCGCATGTTGGCAAGCGATTCGAGCGGATCGAAATGGGGACGCATGAGAAAGCTCTATTCGTGAAAGGGCGTAGGGTGGGTCGAACGAAGTGAGGCCCACCAGCGTCGGAAGGGATTGTGAATCGAAAACGGCAAATCGTGAATGGTGATTGGCAAACCGTGAATGGTGAATGCTCTCCGGCGGCAACGATTCCATTCACAACTCACCATTCACGACTCACCATTCGCAATTCCCCGATGCCAAAGGTGGACCGTCCGACCCACCTAGGAATTGGCTAGGATACCCCGCGCGCCGTCGCCCACGAAGCCCTGGTTGTGCCGGAACTAGCGAACCTCATGCGAGCGCACAGCGTCAACTCGTTGTGCAAAGATCGCGCCGGACCGGTTTGACAAGCCCGGCGCACGACGATTACAGTTGCGGCGGTCCGGGACGAGAGCAAACGCTAAGCTGGAATCGGCTTAGCCGCCGCACGTCGTTCGGAGGAGTGGCCGAGTGGACGAAGGCGCCTGTCTTGAAAACAGGTTTACCGAAAGGTAACGGGGGTTCGAATCCCTCCTCCTCCGCTTTTTTCTATAGTTTCCCGATCATGCGCAACGGTCGCGCACGCCGCCAACGCCGGCATTTCCTCGGGCGATTCGCAATCGGTTTGTAGCTCTTGGGATCAACGTTTCGCGGCCGCTGTCGGGCGATGACGCGGGACGTGCAGTGTCACGCCGATCGTCGCGCGTGCGTCGTTGCCGGACAGACATCGCCGAGCGCTTGTTGCCACACGTCGGGCCGCTTTGTGCAGATCGCGTCGAGTGGATAGGGGGCGAGCTCCTCGGCGTAGGCAGCGATGGATTCCACCGGCCGGCCCTGGAGTTCCGGCGAGACGCCGCAGAGCTTGAAGTGTCGCTTTAGTTTGGCGTAGCTTGTCGCGTCGAGCGGCATCCGCGTGAAGCAGTCGATCCAGACCCAATCAACCTCTCCGGCAAGCGCAAGGGCCGACTCGATCGGCTCGAACTCGGAAAACCGCACAGCGATGCGCCGCTCGCCTTGGGCCACGAGCGCGCGGATCATCGGAAATGAGCAGTCGAGAAAGAAATAGTCGCGCACGCGGTGGCGGCGGACAAGTTCCAGAACGCGCCCCTCGATCCGCTCGCTCTTTACGTTGAGGACCATCAAGCCGTGGCGATATTCGCGGAGGTAATCGGCAAAATCCTCCCCGTCGGCAAACGGATCGTGCTGGACGATGAGCCGATCGCCGCGGTCGCGAAGGTCGAGCTCGACGCCGTATCCGGTCGGCGTTTGATGAA
>QEVJ01000279.1 GCA_003576845.1 Planctomycetota bacterium | reverse complement strand
GAACTGTAGGAGGCGAATCCTTTCGCCGATTGAATCGCTAACCTGCGCTGTCGGCGAAAGGATTCGCCTCCTACAGATTCCGGTTTGGGATAGGTTCTAAGATACCCGGTGGTGTAACGGTAACACTAGGGATTTTGGCTCCCTCATTCCAGGTTCGAATCCTGGCCGGGTAGTTTCTTGCTGGTACTTGCCGGGTCACTCCCCGGATCACGTCCAGGTCCGCGATGACGGTGCGAAGAACGCGAATGTCGGTCGAGCGCCCCCGAAAACGCTCTTGGCAAGGTCGGTGAACGCGGCGTCGACGCCGCGCGCATCGAATGCGATCCGATTGCCGCTCGTAATCGTCCACGTCGGCGTGTAGGTCGGCGTGAACGTCGTCCTCCAAGTGCGGTAGGCAAAGTAGCGATTCAATCGCCAGTTCCACGCCACGCCGGCGTCCGGTTCGTTGCCCGTGCCTCCGTTGGGACCCGTGGGCGTGAACCGCGGCAACACGCCGGGCAGCGCCGCAGGGGAGCCCGTCCGCGGGGCCGAAGTCGGCGGCGTCAACGTCGGCGGCGAAGCGGTCGGCGACGCGGGGTTCGTCGGAATCGTCGTCCGCCGCGGCAGCGTCGAATTGCGCGGATTCGTCGGCACGGTCGCGGGAGTTGTCGGTTCCACTCGCGGCGCCGCACTGGTCTTCGCCGGGGCATAAAGCGCGAGAACCTCGTCGACGTCGTGGGCGGAAAGCCCGGTGAACTGCTGATTCGCCGACGCTCGGGCCGCGAGCACCGAATCGGCGTGGTCCGAGTGATCGAGACCGAGCGCGTGGCCGAGTTCGTGGACCGCGACGTATACGAGATCGAACGCGCTGCGGCCACGGGCGTTGCCATTTTCCCACGACTCGCTCGTGTCGATTTGCACGTCGCCCGCGATAATCCGCGGGTTCACGTCGTCGGGAAAATATGCCTGGGCAAGCGTCCCGCCCGGTCCGTCGATGGTGGCGAACGAAAAGTCGATCGAATCGGGCAGACCCGGCGTTTGCGTTTGCGTGAACGTGATGTCGACGACAGCGGACCAGGCGGAAAGTGCCGTTTTGAGCGCCGTTTCGATCTCGGCCTGCGACAGGCCAAAGTTCGCCGGCGCGTCGCCGATGTAGTACGTCAGCGAGGCGCTGCCCTGCCCCGGGCCGTCCCAGCCGACGCTCGCCGCCATGTACAAGCGGCCTTCCATGTATTCGAATGTAAGTGGTCCACGCTTCGATCGGCGTTGGGCGCGCGCCATGGGCCAAAGCTCCTTTCGAGTACGGAACGGTCGGGATTGCTGCGCGATCGGCCGGCTGCGAACCCTCGTGGACCGGATGCCATGGCTGGCGCCCATTCGCCCAAAACCCACGAGCTTCGCGGCGTCAAGTCGCTGTTCCGAAGCGACTTCACGATGGGTTTACGGAACCCGCCCGCGATGGTTCGGTCGCGTTGGCAAAGCGTTCCAACGCCGACACGCTCCGGGTCGTCTCTGCGAAGGGTTCCGTTTCAAGAGAGAGAAAACGGACCGCCGCCGTCACGCTAGCACGTCCGAAATCACTTCGCCTTCCACCAACGGCAGAGGACGCCCCACCGCGTCGCGAAGCTTCGTGTGCGGGTCGATGCCCAGAAGATGATACATCGTTGCGAGCTGATCCTTCGGGCTGACCGGCCGGTCGACCACGTCGCCGGCAAGCTTGTCGGTCCGGCCCACGACACGGCCGCGAACCGTCCCGCCACCGGCCATGAGCGTCGTGTACGCCCGCGACCAGTGATCGCGTCCGCCGCCGGCGCCGGTCGTCAGGGTCGGCGTGCGGCCGTGTTCGCTCGTGCAAACGACGAGCGTCTCGTCGAGCAAACCCCGGCGATCGAGGTCGGTAATCAGCCCGTACCACGCCCGATCGAACGGCGGCAGCAGTTCCTTGCGCATCCGCTCGAAATGGTTCCAATGCGTATCCCAACCGCTGCCGGCGAGGCCGTATTCGTCCCAAAACACCGTAACGATCTGACTTCCCGCCTCGACCAATCGCCGCGCCGCCAGACACGCCTGCCCGAACAGCGTTCGGCCGTAGAGATCGCGGGTTTCGACCGGTTCGCGCC
>QEVJ01000141.1 GCA_003576845.1 Planctomycetota bacterium | reverse complement strand
TTCCGCCGCGCGTGGCACGCCGGCCGAATGCGCGGTGAACCGGCTTCGCCGCGAGGCGTTTTCTGCTCCGCTGGGCGTCGGGGCTCGGTAGGATGGAGTCGCGCGGGCTGCTTTGGCTTGGAATTGGGCGAATCCTTTGTGGGACTGGCGATGGTCGGACTTTTGCGTCGATTGCCCCGGGTGTGTTCACCCGGGGCTAAATGCGGGGCGGTCGCTTGGAGCCTGGTTGCCGCGATGGCTTGCGCGGAGCCGGTCGCCGTCGTGCATCGCGGGAGCGCGCCGTTGCCGGCAACCGCCGTCGACCAGAACGCCGCCCCGTTCAACGTTACTGGACTCAGCGGTATCACCCACCTTGGCGGCAATCACTTCGCGGCGGTTGTGGACAACTCGAACAAACTCGTTCACCTCGAAGTGCAGTTCGCGGCCGATGGTTCCCTTGCCGGCGCGACGCCGGTCGGCGGGACGACCCTGTCCCAATCGCGCGATTACGAGGCGATCGCGTACACGAACGCCCGGCTGAAAACCGTGTGGCTGGCCGACGAAGGCGGACCGCGCCTCGACGAGTTCGACCTCAAGACGGGCGAACTCCTGCGAACGGTCGCTGCCCCGTCGCCGTTCGGTCAGCGTCGAAACGGTTTCGGTTGGGAGTCGCTCGTCCGGCGTGCCGGCGGCGGCGAATTGTGGACCGCAAACGAAGAGGCACTTACCGTCGACGGCGGCGTCTCTTCGCCGACCTCGGGCACGACCGTCCGCTTATTGCGCTATGCGGCCGGTGACGAGAGTTACGTTGCCGCCGAGCAGTACGCCTACCCGGTCGAACCCTGGCACGTCGGCGATAGTTCGCTCACGTCGGCCGAACGGAGCGGCCTAGTGGAGCTGGTCGCGCTGCCCGACGGCAAGCTGCTCGCGCTCGAACGGTCGTTGGCGTTCAGCGGCCTCATTTCGCCGTCGTTCGAGAACCGCTTGTACGAGGTCGATTTGGCCGGCGCGACGAACGTTGCCGGCATGGCGTCGCTGGCGGGCGCGACGTACACGCCGGTCGGAAAGCGGCTTCTCTGGTCCGGCGCTGCGGCCGGCGCGGTCGGCATGAACATGGAGGGGTTGACCGTCGGCCCGCGGCTCGCCAGCGGCAACCTGACGCTCGTCGGCATCGTCGACGACGGCGGCGCGAGCGATCCGTTGAGCGCGAACGCGCTCGTGGCGTTCGAAGTTACTTCGGCCGTTGCCGACCCGTCGCTCGTCGGCGATGCAAACCTCGACGGTCGCGTGGACGCCGCCGACGTTGCCGTCTTGGCCTCAACCTACGGGACGTCGAGCGGCGCGCAGTGGGAGGACGCGGACTTCGACGGCGACGGACAAGTGACGCTCGACGACCTCGCCGCGCTGGCGCGAGCATTGCCCGTTGCGGCAAACGCCAGCGGCCGCACGACCGTCGCCGCAAACCAAACCGACCAACACGCTGCGACCCCGGAACCCAGCGCGGTCGCATTGATTGCGGCGGCCGTAGCGATGCTGCTCGCCGCGCGATGGTTCATCCGCCGGCAGAAGCTTCCGCGATCGCTTGGTTAATGGCCTTGCATCATCCGCGAGCGGGCCATCGCTTCTTCGGCCAGTTGGATGTATTGATGATTACCGGTCCCGGCGAAGGCCCGCTGGTAGGTGACGCTTAGGGCCGTGTAGCCGAACGCATCGTTGGGATCGAGCTCGCAAGCCCGGCAGCCGTGGCGAATCGCGTCTTCGTGGCGGTTCACCTTGCCATAAAGCACGGCCAGGGCCGAATGGGCGAGCGTGAAGTCTTCCTCTTGGGCGAGGACCTCGTTGAGCTTGGCGATGGCCTCGTCCAACTGGCCGGCGTCTTTGAGGCGGTCCGCTTCGTCGTAGAGTTCGATGCTGCTGGGCATGGCGGAATGAGAGGTTAGAGATTGGAGGTTCGAGGTTAGGAATGCGACTTGCGGCTAGTCCAGGTAGCGCTTCGTCAAATCGCCGTAGGCGTCGATTCGCCGGTCGCGGAGGAACGGCCAGTGCGTGCGGACCGCGTCGATCCGGTCGAGGTCGCACTCGACGAGCAGCGTCTCTTCGCGATCGTGCGATGCGCGGGCAAGGACGTTCCCGTTCGGGTCGGCCACGAACGACGCGCCCCAGAATTCGAGCGAACCCTCGCGCCCGACCCGATTGGGCGCGGCGACGAACACGCCGTTGGCGATCGCGTGGCTCCGCATCATCGTCTCCCACGCGGAGTGCTGGCTCGTGCCGTAGACTTCCTTCTCGTCGGGCAGCCAGCCGATCGCCGTTGGGTAGAACAAGACCTGCGCCCCGGCAAGCGCCGTGAGCCGGGCCGCCTCGGGATACCACTGGTCCCAACAGACGCATACGCCGATGCGGCCGAACCGGGTGTCGAACGCGCGAAAACCGAGATCGCCGGGCGTGAAGTAAAACTTCTCGTAGTACAGTGGGTCGTCCGGGATGTGCATCTTGCGATACGTACCGGCGGTGCTGCCGTTGGCGTCGAAAACGACGGCCGTGTTGTGATACAAGCCCGGTGCGCGGCGCTCGAACAGCGAACTGACGATGACGACGCCATGTCGACCGGCGGCGGCGGCGAGGGCTTCGCTCGTCGGACCGGGGATCGGCTCGGCTTCGTCGAACCGCGCATGGTCTTCGCTCTGGCACGGATACTGGCCGGCGAAAAGCTCCTGCAAACAGACGATGTTCGCGCCCGCTTGCGCGGCGTCCGCGATCCGCGACAGGGCGCGCTCGACGTTCACGTCTTTGCGCGGGTCGCCCTTGGCTTGGATCAGAGCAACCTGAACGCGGCTGGGTTTCGATGGCGGCATTTCATTACGTGACACGGGGACATGCCAGAAGGAGCAAAACGGCCAAGCGGTTACACGGTTCTAACGTCGCCACCGGTTAGGTGCAATTGACCCGTGACGGAGAGTTCACAATGCTACGGCGACGGCCGCGTCGCGACCAGCCGTACTGCGACCTCGATTGCTTCGATCATGCTGCGGTGATCGGCCTTGCCTTGCCAGGCGAGGTCGAACGCCGTGCCGTGGGCGACGCTCGTGCGGACGATCGGCAGGCCGAGCGTAATGTTCACGGCATAATGCATTCCCAGCAACTTGAGCGCGATGTGGCCTTGGTCGTGATACATCGCGACCACCGCGTCGAATTCGCCATCGCGGGCGCGGACCATGAGCGTATCGGCCGACAGCGGCCCGACGAGCGGCAAACCTTCCGCGATGCCCTTGGCGACCGCCGGTGCGATGATTCGCTGCTCTTCGTCGCCAAACAGGCCTTCCTCGCCGGCGTGTGGATTGAGGGCGCACACGCCGATCGTCGGCCGCACGCCATTGAGGCGCGTCATGATTCCGTCGACGAGCCGGGCTTTTTCGAGAATCTTCGCGCCGGTCAGTTCGCCGAACACATTGCGCAGGGCCGTGTGCAGCGTGACGTGGACGACGCCGAGACCGCGGAGTCGGGGCTGGGACTGGGGGCTGGGGGCCGGGGCCTGGGGAAAGGTGAATGCGGCGGAGCCGAGATAGAGCATCATCGCGACTTCGGCGACGCCGCACAGCTCGGCGAGTAGTTCCGTGTGGCCGGGATAGTGGTGGCCGGCTTGCCAGAGAGCAGCTTTGTTGAGCGGCGCGGTGACGATCCCGTCCACGCGGTGGTTCAGCGCCGCGTCGGTCGCCGCCACGAGCGCGTCGTAGGCCGCCTGACCGCCACGGGCGTCGATTTGACACGGCGTCGCCGCACGCGCGTCGTCCGAGCCGGTGCGGTAGCACGCGATGACATTGGACACCGAAGCGGCGTCTTCGGGGCGAGCGACCTCGACCACTCCGGCGGACGAACCGGCCGCCGCAACCGCGCGACGCAGGATTTCGGGATGCCCGAAGACGACCGGCCGACATGCCGCCTGAATGCGCGGTTCCGCCCACGCAGCGGCAATCACCTCCGGCCCCACGCCGGTCGGATCGCCCATCGTAATCGCCAGCCGCGGTCGGCAAGCCGGGGACTGGGGGCTGGGGGCTGGGGACTGGGGAAGCGGGTGCATCGCGCGGCTAACCTGTGGACAAGTTGGTCCAGAAAGATGACAGTAGATGACAGTAGACGGCTCTTCTCAATCGCGAGAGGACACGGCCGCGCCTTCGCCAGTCCCCAGCCCCCAGTCCCGATGTCGCGTATCGTCATTCTACTCGTCCTGTTCGCGCTCGTAATGCTTGTCGCAACGATGACCGTCGGCCTGTCGTTGGGCGACTTGCAAGCGACGGTTCGCGACTATCGGCACGTCTCGGCCAAGATCGCCGACGCCGAACGACGTTATACCGACGCGACCGCACGATTGCCGGAGTTACGAGCCGAGCGCGATGAACTCGACGCCGCTTTGGCCTGGGCGGAGTGGCACCGCCTACTCGGCATCGCAACCGCCATCGTCGTGATTCTCGTCAACAGCATCGTCGTGACCTATTTCATCGGCACGGGACGCTGGTGCCGCGAGGTGAGCGAGACGTATCGGCTCGATCCGTGCTTCGTCGACGAGAGCGGTTCGCTGAAATGGCGAGCGATTTCGTGGTCGTTCGTATGCACGGCAGCGGTCGTGACCACCGTCGCTTTGGGCGGGAGCGCCGATCCGGCCGCAACCGGTCGCCTCGATCACGGACCCGTCTGGGCCGAAGCCCACTTCATCGCCGCGCTCGTCGCCGTGGCCGTCGTCGCATATTGCTTCTACGTTCAGTGGATCAAGGTCGGCGAAAACGCCGAGATCATCGCGGGGATCATGGCCGCCGTCCGGCGGAAACAGGCCGAACGCAACGCGGCGCCGGTGGCGTAACTGCGGCGTGCCGGCAATTACTTCGCATTCCAACCCAGCGTGGCCCAGCCGTTTTCGCACGAAAACTGAGCGAGCGAAAGCGTGCCGAGTTCCGCGAAGTCGCCTTCGAGCTTGAGCCCTTGCGTGACGATTTCGGGCTTGAGCAGATTCTCGAATCGCCGCGTCAGCAGCCGCCGCAACGAGATTTGGCCCGCGCTGAGGGGCTGGCCGGGTTGATGGCCCGGCGGCGAGATGACCATGTCGCCTTGCCGCACGAGCTTGAGGCCCGTTTCGGTCCGCTCGATCTTGTAGCTCGCGGCGATGTTCATCGCTTGGAACGAGCGATCGCCGGACGTATAGCTCTGGCCGCGAATGACGACGCGAAACCCGCCGTCGCGGAGGTCGAGCGTTACCGGATCGTTGCGGGCAAACGTCATCGACCATGCGGGTTCGTCCGGTTTAGGCTTGAGTTCCTCCGGGACCGGCTGGTCGAAATCCTTGAAGAGCTTTTCCACGCGCTCCTGCGTGAGCGTTTCGCCGGCGAGCAACCCAGAGGCGAAGTTGCTGGCCGCCGATTCGTGCATCCGCGCGGAGAGCAAATGATCGCCCTCGATCGCGGGCGGCGGCGAAGACGCCGCGAGCGAATCCTGATCGACCTGGAGCACTTCCACGTACATCGCCCGCTCGCTGCTGCTGGCGCGCAGAATGGGCAATTGATCGCGGCGCAGGAGCGGATCGCGAAACCGTTTGCGGAAGCGGTCGTTGGCGGAGATGAGTCGGTCGCGCGCCTGGCGGTCGACTTCGCGATTGGCCTGCTGTTCGGCGCGGCGGCTGGCGATTTCTTCGGCGAGGCTTTCTTGCTGGCCGGCCCGTTTCCAGGCCATGCGTTCGATGAAGCGGCCGAGCGGTCCGCAGCGATTGGCTTGGATCGAGTGGATCGTGTTGTCGACGTCGGCCGCGCTCGACGTGGGCAATGCCGACAGCCCGTTGGCGTCGAACAGGAATCGCGTGGTCGCGCGGAGATCGCTCACGCCGGTGCTGTAGATCGTTACGGGACCGTTGTGGCCGGTGGTTTTCGTGTAGGTGTTGCCGACGAGTTCGGTCTCGAAGGTTGCGCGGCGTTTGGCGGGGCGGAGGTGAAAGTGCAGCTTGCCGATCGTCCGGCCCGTGCCGTGGACGTCGGTGCCCAGGATGTTCTGGTGTACCGGCGAAACCTGGTCGACGTCGTCCTCGAACCCGGCGGCGAGGAACTTGTCCGAAAGCTGAATGTACAGGTTCGGTTGGCAGTAATGCCGGCGAGCGGCGGCAACGAGTTGCGGCGTCTGGCCGTGGCGACGCAGATATCCTAGCGAGCGGCCCAACCGGCGGGCGATCTCGCCGTCGTGCTTCTCCGGATACGCGGCCAGGTCTTGAGCGGCGGCAGCCAGGATCGCGGCGGTGCGTTCGTCCGATTGCTGGTCGGCCGCGTATGCCGATACTTCCAGATACCGCCGCAACGCACGGCGGGCGCGGCGGAATTCGCGGCGCTCGAGGCCCGGCTTGTCGGCGGTCAGTTCGCGATAGCTGGCGGCCAGGGCGGCGTTGTCGGGCTCTTTGCCCGGCTTGAGTTGAGCCGTCAGTTGGTCCCAGGCCAGCGTTTGCCGCCACGCAGCGCCGTCGGGGGCCGAACGTAATTGGGTATCCAGTTCAGTAACGGCGGCGGCAAGTTCGGCACGGGCCGAGACGAGGTCGGCCTCTTTGGCCGGTTTGAGCGTTTCTTTCGCGGCCGCCGCCAATTCCGGAAGCTTGGCTTCCGGCAGCGGCTTGAGTTGAGCGTGCCACGCGGCAACGGCCTCGGCAACTCGGGCGACCTGGGGCCGTTCCGTGCCCGGCTGGCCGCTTGTATAGCGGGCGAGCACCCCGTAAACCACGACTTCGTCGGCATCGTCGCCCCGGGCCAACTCGGCTTCCAGGTCGGTGGTGCGGAGATAATCGTGCCACGCCTTGGCCTCGGCCGAATTGCCAAGCCAGGCCTTGAGCTCGCCCAGGGCATACCGAACATCGGCCGGCGTTTGAGCACCGGCGGACGTCGACAAGGTAAGCGCCAGGGCGAGTGCCAGGCCAACGAATCCACAGCGCGATATCATCCCAGTTCCTCCTGCCAAGGGTGCAAGCTCCACGGGAAACTCAACGCAAACGCCAGATTTTACCCAAAGCGCGGCCGCCAATCCAGGCAAATCGCCGTCTGTAAAAATGGGTAAGTGAAGTGTGCAAGCTATTGCGGCGTAAAGACATGCGTTGATTCCAGGGGCGTGCGAGGCGACGCGGGTACCCGAAACTCGGACCGGCTTTGCCTTCGCACCAATGCTTCGCGGAAGCCAACCGTCTTGGGCTGCTTCGCGGTTTCTTAACCGTAGATTCCGTAGCCACGCCGCCCGCCCGGCGAATCAGACTCTACCGATTGGAAGATTCCCATAAATTTTGCGCAAATTGCTTAACCGTTAATCCTGACATATTTGACTCCGCTTTCCCAGGCGGTCTATCATTTTCGCTCACCTACCGGCGGGCAGCGAAGCCCGCCACAAACTCCTGCCCACGAACGTCGTTTGGATGTGACCGCCTTGCGGCAGCGACCGGAAGTCGCCGCAGCCAGGCCATTTGCCTCATCGCCCGCACGCGAATGAGGGTCCCGCAATTTCTGGAGGAAAGAATGAGAGAGAGCAATTCACTGTCGCGGTGCGCCTTGGCAGCGCTGGTCCTGTTGGTTGGCAGCGCGCTTTCCGCACCGGCGGACGAGACGACCGCGAACTCGGCCACAGCGCCTCGGGCCACGGAGCCGGACGCAGACTCGCCGGCCTCTTCGCCCATGACTGCGGCGCCCACGACTGCGGCGCCCATGCCCGCCCCGGCCGAAACGGCCCCCGCCGCTTCCGACGAACCCGCCGAGGCGGACTTACCCTGGCTCGACGATTACGCCACCGGCCTCAAAGCCGCGGAAGCCGCTGGCCGTCCCCTCGTGATCCTGTACCACAACCCGGCCGACGAAGCGCGAACCGCCCGATTCGAGCGGGAAACGCTCCACGCGGGCGCCGTCCGCGATTTGCTCGACCATTGCACGCTTGCCAAGCTCCCGCAGGACTACCGTATCAAAGCCGGCGGCGAAGAGTTCGAACTGCTCAAGCACGCCTCGTTCGCCCAACTCGCCGGCCGGGTCGGTTTGGCGGTGGTCGATACCGTCCATCGTGACAGTCCGCAGTTCCGACACGTGGTCGCCGCTCTGCCGATGACCGATACTCCGCCGAGCCAGGACGCGCTCGTCGCGATGCTCGAAAAGTACGTTCCCGAGGACGTCCTTGCGAAGCTGGCCGCGCTCGAATGGCACGAAGATTACGGCGAAGCGATCAAGAAGGCCGAACGCGAGCGGCGGATGCTGTTCATCTACTTCCGCAACGAGGCCCGCGACGCCGAACAAGAGCAATTCGAACGCGAAACCCTGTCGAACGTCCGCGTTCGCCGCAAGCTCGGGCGGTTCGTCCTCGCGCGGCTTACTCGCAGCACGGAAATCAAGGTGCAGGACCAGCCGGTCAAGCTGATCGACCATGCGTCGTTCAGCACGATGTACGGCCGGCAAGGCATCGCGATCGTGGACACGACCGAGCCACAGTCGCGGAATTTCCGCCAGGTGGTGAGCGCGTTCCCCTTCAGCCCGCGAAGACGCTACGACGCCCGGCGTCTCGGGGTGATTCTCGACCTTCCCCGCGGCACGCTGACGCAGCGGACGCTGGTCTACGCGGTCCGCACGCATCCCGAAGCTCCGGCCAGCGCCGACGGCGCGCTCAACGAAATGCTGGCCGAAGAAGCCGAAAGCCACAGCCAGTATCAGGCGGACATCGACAACCAAGGCCACCACAACTGGGGTAATCGTTTTCAGCGGATCAGCGCCCGGTTGCCCGGCGGCATGGTCGCGGTCGAAGTCTGTGCCGAAAGCTGGCCCGGCGAAGAGCTGGTCGACGCGGCCGAGGAATGCGTTCACAGTTGGCGGCAATCGTCCGGACACTGGGGCGCGGTGAGCGCCCGGCAACCGTTCTTCGGCTACGATATGAAGCTCGGCTCGCGCGCCGTCTGGTACGCGACGGGCATTTTTGGGGGGCACTGAGTTTCCCGCCGAAACGAATTGAAGTACGTTGGGCCGCGTAGCGTTCGCCGCAAGCGAATCGCCACGCGGCCCGTTTCTTTCGCCGGGCGGTAAGCTATAACGGCGTGGCGGAACTTAAAAATGCAAAAGGCGAAATGAAAAATGCCAATGATACAATGCGACCCCCTGCCTTTCATTCTTAATTCTTCATTCTGCATTCTTCATTCTGCCTTCCGCATTCCCTCCGTGACCTCTGTGTTTAAGTAAACCGCTTTCCATCGTAAAGAAGCATGGGCGCGATTTCGCCGCCGCGACCGGTTTTGCTCCTGCTGGCGGCGTTCAGCCGGCATGAAGCGGCGCTGGATTGGGCCCGCGAGCGTGCGGAGGCAACCTGGGGACCGATCGCGCTCGCGAGCGAGCGATTTCCGTTCGTCGATACGGACTACTACGAAGCGACGATGGGTCCGGGACTCGCCAAGCAGTTCTTGGCGTTCGAGCGGCTCATCGACCCGGCGACGCTGCCGGCGATCAAACGCGCGACGAACGATTGGGAGGACGAATACGCCCGGCGCGCGGCTTCGGCGGACGCTGCAACCGAGCCGCGGCCGCTCAATCTCGATCCCGGCTACCTCACGCTCGCCAAGCTCGTGCTCGCCTCGACCAAGGACCACGCCCATCGGCTCTACCTGTCCGACGGCATCTACGCCGAAGTCACGCTCTCGTACAAACACCGCGCGTGGCGCCCGCACGAGTGGACATTTCCCGACTACCGCCGGGCGGAGTATCATGAGTTCTTCTCGCGGTGCCGGGAGTGGCTCAAAGAGCAGGAGGGGAGCGGGGCGCGGGGCTAGGGACGCGGGATTCGGGGGTCGGGATTCGGCATTCGGGGGTGTCGCGATGGCGGGGATCGCAATGAAAGTTGATGCCAAGGCAGGTCTTTCGCAGGGGCCGCGGATTGGATTGCCCAGCGCGGCGGTCGTGCTGTTTTTCATCACGCACGCATGGCCTTGGTTTTTTCTCGAATTCCGCGGTGAGCGCGACATTTGGCTGAGAGTCGCACTCGGGCAGCTTTTCTTTTGGCCACTTTTCCTGGGCGTCGTCGGAACGCGGCTGCGGTGGCCGATCTTTGCATTGGTCGGGGGATTGTTGCTCGGCGTGGCGATGGCGTGGTTGTCGCGATGGCAACTTGCTTACGTGGCGGATGGGCATCGGCCGAATCGCGAACTGTTCGAGGTCTATTCGTTGCTGTTGTTCGCCGGCCCCGTTCTTCTTATCTGGACAATTGTCACCAAGCGCCGGCTTCGCTCGCTCGCGGAGGACGTCAGTTGGGCGGCCGCCGGGCGGGTTTCGTGGGCGCTGGCGAAACCAACGCTGATTGTGGGCGGCATCGTTGCGGCGGTTTATTACATTTCGTGGGTGTTACTGTCGCCTAACGTGTTCGTTCGGCTCGATGGTCTGCTGATGGCGGCAGCGACGATCGCCTCTGTCGCTGGACTCGCTGCGTTGGCGGCGCTCTGGGGTTGGCTGATGGCAATAGTCCGAGTTCGCCCGACGTTGCGATGGCGACGCTTGGCGGTTGTTGCGGCGGCATGTGCCTCGGGATCGGGCTTTGCCTGGTGGACGTACGCCAGGCCGCAGGTGCTACATCATCGCGCGTATCGATCGCTGGTCGACGCCAAGGCGGGCGTTTCCACCTTCGGCGGGTTCTACGACAACTCGCGTTTGCCACCCTGGCGGAAATGGCTCGATCAATACGCGCCCTACGTCGACGGCATCCTATTCAACGGCGCAACGATGCCCGTGGATTCGCCGGCGGGATGCGGCGACCTACTCGACGAGCGGCGCGTTATCGAATTGTGGAATCCCGACGAAGGCGACCGGATGATCGAGCACATCGCCAATACCAAGGGCGTTTAATCGCTTTCGATCGGTCATCCGTACTTGCGATTCGATGTACGCGAGGGCAAGTTCGGCGACAGCGG
This sequence comes from Planctomycetota bacterium, assembly GCA_003576845.1. Lineage (GTDB taxonomy): Bacteria > Planctomycetota > Planctomycetia > Pirellulales > PLA5 > PLA5. Next base: position 4,561 of record QEVJ01000141.1, on the reverse strand, counting down.
GCTAGGGCACGTGGCGCAGATGCATGACGTGCTGCTCCTTGATTTGTACAGCACGAACGTGACCGGCCGAGGGATCGAACATTTGCAGGCGTTGCCGAATCTCAGGACGCTTCGCATTACAGGCAATCCGCTAAACGAAAGCGACTTGACCGCCGTCGCGAAGTTGTCGTCGCTAAAAACATTGGTCTTGGCGTATGCCGGAATAACCGACGACGGAGTGAAGCACCTTGCGACGATGCAAGACATCAGATCCATCGGACTATATTCGAACGCGATTAGCAACGCGGGAGTGGCGTATCTCGCAGGGATGAAGCAGTTGGTTCATGTGGAACTGTCGGGAAACCAGATCGACGACGGAGCGGTCCGGTATCTGGCGAATCTCACCAACCTCGAATCCCTGAATCTTCAGCGCACAAGAATAACGGGCGCAGGCTTACGGTGGCTCGCGCGGCTGCCTAAGCTGGAATCCATCGAATTAGAGGGATCCTCAGTCGACGACGTGGGAGCGATGTCGCTCGCTTCGCTTCCGACGAAGGTGACGATCAATTTCGGCGAAATTCGCAAAGTTACGCCGGAGGGAATCCTGGCGTTGCATCGCGAGCGGGTCCGGCTGCAACAGCTTCGTTTGAAATCCGGCGTTGAGCCAGTGGCTGACGAGATGGCGGATGTCGAACAGAACGGGGAACTGTTGCCGCACGAGGATGACGATGAGCTAGCCTCCGCAGAGGAAGATGGCGTCGAACAGAATCCCTTCGGCACCGAGAGTCGCGCCGCGATTCGCTTTTATTTCGACACTGAGATTCTCCAGGAATATGGACTGCCGGAAACGCACATCGAAGGCTATCGTCGGCAAATGTTCGGCGAACCTCCGGACGACGACGCCGACATTGAGGACGTATTAGCGGAAACCGGGAACGGCGAGATTGAGAACGGTCAAATCGAGAACGGCGCCGCGCACGATTCGCCGGCTGCAACCACAGAATTCGATGTCGGGGACGAATGATGAGAATTATCGTTGCTGTGACAATGACGTTGGTTTTTGCGGCCGTTTTTTGCGAACGTGCAGCAGGTGCCGACGTCCTCGAAATCACCAAAGACACCACGCTCGATCCCGCCAAGACCTACGGCGCGATCATCATCAAGGCCAGCAACATCACCATCGACGGCCGCGGGGCGTGGTTGGTCGGTGCGAAGGTTAGCAACGACGGCGAACCTAAGGCCAACGCTTACAAAGGCACGGCCATCTACGCCAAAGGCGTGTCGAACGTGCGGCTCGTCGACATCAATGCCAAGGGCTGGGAGACCGGTCTCATTGTCGAAGACGGTGCAGGCTGGGTCGTCGAGGACTGCAACTTCTCCGACAACTTTCACGATCCGGATTTCGGCTGGGGCGAGAACGGCCGCCGCGGCGGAATCGTGCTCAATCGTGTCACGAAATCGCGGATCGCCCGCAATCGGGCCAATCGCGTCTGGGACGCCTGCGTGCTCGTCGACTCGAACGAGAACACGATCGCCGGCAACGACTTTTCGCGGACGTCGAACACGTGTCTCAAGCTCTGGAACGCTTCGCGCACCGTCGTCGAGAACAACAATCTTAGCTACGGCATTCGCAAGAATCCCGGCGAGGTGCACGCCCGCGATTCGACGAGCGTCCTGATCGAAAGCGGGTCGAACCACAACCGGTTCCTGCGTAACAACTGCCGTTACGGCGGCGACGGGATCTTCATTCGCGTGCTCAACGGCTGGGTGAGCACCGACAACTATTTCGAGGAAAACGACTGCTCGTACGCGAACAACAACTGCGTCGAAGCCTGGTCGCCGCGGAACACGTATGTCCGCAACAAGGCCAATTACGGCAGCTACGGCTTCTGGCTCGGCGCGTCGGATCAGACGGTGCTCGTCGGCAACGAGGCGTCGTACAACGGCATCAAAGGCATCAACAACAACTCGCCGCACCTGCCCGACAACGGCCACGCGGGCATCGTGTTCATGTTCGGCCCGTCGAGCCACACGATCTGCCGCGAGAACAAGTGCGTCGGCAACAACGGGGCGGGCATTGCGGCCATTGGCGACCTGGACCAGAATGGTCCGAAGTGGAAAGCGTTTCATTGGATCCTCGAGCGCAACGAACTGGCCGACAATCGCTGGGGCGTGTACGTGAAGAATGCCGACTGGCTCAACGTCGCGGCGAACAAGGCTCGCAACAACGCTTTCGGCGCAATCTTCACCGACGGCGGCGTGACCAACCTCATCAACGCGCGCGAGAAGCAAGACGACGGCCGCGAACCGCCGAAGGCCGTGCTCGTAGGGCCGCACGCCGCGAAGACGGGCGAGAAGGTCGCCCTCGATGCGTCCGGCTCGACCGATCCCGCCGGTCACAAGCTCGACTACCGCTGGGACTTGGGCGACGGCACGATCGCCGATGCGGCCAAGGTCGAGCACGTGTTTGCGAAGCCGGGCTTCTATCGCGTCGGACTGACGGTGCACAACGGCGTCGTGTCGGACCTCGCGTGGCGCGATTTCTATGTCGTCGAGCCGCTGGCCGAAATCGCCACCGAGGGCGAGGCCGCCAAGTGGTCGTGGGTTGATGCGTCGTCGACCGCGAAGTTCCGCGACGACGACCGGACGTTCATCGCCGGGAAGAGCGCGCTTGCGGCGCTCGTCGAACCCTACGGCGGCGGGCGCGTGAGCCTGCTCTATCCGGCCGAAAAGAACGCCGGCATCAAGCTCGACGGCAAGTCGCGCCTCGTGTTCTGGCTCAAGGCGATCAACGAGAACTTGCCGGCCTGGCAAGACGTGAATCCCGTCGTCACGCTCTACGAGAGCGAAGACCGCTATATTCGCCTCGCGCCGAAGAAGGACCTGCTGTCGAACCCGCCGTACATCGAAGCCCGCGAGGGATGGACGTACTTCGCACCGCCGCTTGCCGGCGACGACACGTGGCACCGCGAAGCAAAGGGCGAGGTGCGGACGGTGAATTATCTCACGATCGGCGTGGACTCGTGGGGCGCGCCGCCGCTGAGAATTTGGATCGACGGCCTGGGCCTGAAATAGCCGCGTCGCGGACCCGATGTGTTAAAATAGAGAAGCATTCACGTCGCACGGATGCCCGTTCGTTTGTTCACTTATACGGGAGGTCCGGACCGTGCTTTCTTTTCGCCGTGCGATTCTGTTCTTTGTCGCGTCCAGCGCCGTCGTGGCGTTTTCCGCTTCCGCCCGCGCTCAGTTCAAGCCCGAGGACGAAAAACCGGGCGGGGTGAAGTTCGACAAGGAGCTGGTGCAGCGGATTCGGATCGGGATGAAGGTGAAGGCCGTCGGCGGGAACTGCATGGGCGTGTATGGCACCGTGCCGTTTCCGATGGATTGGCCCGAGCAGAAGGTGACTGTGGTGGGCGAGGAGTTTTCGGCGGCGGTCAAGCGGCGGCCGAATCGGCAGGTCGACGGAACCGTGCAACAGATGCTCGTCACGATTCCGCAGCTTAAATCCGGCGAGGAAGCGGTCGCCCTCGTCACGCTCGAAGTGCATCGCCGGTCGATCTTGCCGCCGGACGACACCACCGTGTTCTCGATTCCGACGAAAGACCAACTCGACGCGGACGTCAAACGTTATTTGTCGCCGAGCCCGAAGATCGAGAGCGCGCACAAATCGATCAAGGACCTGTCGAAGGAGATTCTCGGCGGGGCGAAGGACAAGAACGCGTGGGAGCAGGTCGAGGCGATTTACGATTGGGTGCGCGAGAATGTCGAGTATACGAACGGACCGCTCAAGGGCGCGCTCGCCGCGCTGAAGGATAAGAACGGCGACTGCGAAGAGTTGACGAGCTTGTTCATCGCGCTCTGCCGAGCGGGCAACATACCCGCGCGGACCGTGTGGGTGCCGGGACATTGCTATCCCGAGTTCTATCTGGTCGACCGCAGCGGCCAGGGACATTGGTTTCCGTGTCAGGCCGCGGGGAGCCGGGCGTTCGGCGGCATACCCGAGCATCGGCCAATCTTGCAGAAGGGCGATTCGTTCAAGGACGTCGACCGCCCGCGCGAACGGATGCGGTACTTGAGCGAGTACCTGACGGGCAAAGTCGTCAAGGGCGGCGGGGAGCCGCACGTGCGGTTCATTCGCGAGGACGTGGCGACCGACAAGCCGCTCGACGACACGACGCCCGATATCTCGCCGATTCAACCGGCCCAGGAGAGCAAGAACCCGGCGGAGGAGGGGCGGCCGCGCGCTCCGATCGACGGCGACGACCAGCCGGGCGATGCACCGATTCGGCCGCGGATCGATCCGCGCGCGCCGAAACTTCCGCCGGGCGTTGCGCCGAAGCCCCGGCAACCAGTGGCGCCGCGTTGAACGGCAACGGCGCGAAGCCGCAGGGAAGCCGGAGCGCGGTGCGTTCCAGTGCAAATGCGCCGACCGTCGTGGTGCTGCGACGGATTTTTCACGCTGCGGGCGACTTCGTTATACGCCCCGCGTGTCGTAACGTCGGCGCATTGTCGCAATCGAGCGCGCGTCATTCCTATCGCGCACAAAAAATAAAAACAATGTGGCGCTGCGCACATGGTTTAG
>QEVJ01000140.1 GCA_003576845.1 Planctomycetota bacterium | reverse complement strand
CACTGAAAACAATCACCAACGCCATCCGCGAATACCTAACCACCGGCAAACTCCCCGGCTTGCCGCCGTGAGTGCTTCAGACGGCTAAACTGTTACGAAGTTGGCGGCGAGACGTTCACGATTACGAGCGCGACCTGGGGACAGCAGTATCGGCGTGGGGACGAAGTGGCCGTTGCGTATCCCGGCGGCGAACCGGCGAAGGGCGAGATCGGCGGGGCGCGCGCGTCGCAGGTCGAGTGGTGGCACAGCGCGATTCCGCTGGCGGTCTTGGTGCTCTTGGCGCTGGGATTGACGGGGATGTACGTGAACAATTTCCGCGTGATGCGGCTGCTGGCACGCGGGGAAGTGGCGCGGGCGAGGTGGGTCGAGCAGCACGTCGCGGGGGCGATCGACGCGGCAGACGATCCGACGAAGACGGGCTATGAAGTGCCGGCGGCGGCGACGAATTACCGGTTCGTGGTTCAGGGAATCGAGTACGATGCGATCAGCTACGGTCCGGCGCCGACGCGGTCGATGCGGCGCGCCGCGCGAAAGGCGAAACGCAAGCGCGAGGCCGAGCGAGCGAATGGCGAGTCGCACGACGACGCGACGGTGATTTACGATCCCGCGCGTCCGAAACGCAATCTGCTCTTCGGCGGCTATGTGGCGAGCGTGATGCGCGGCGAGTTGTCGCTGGGCGAGATGTTGCTCAACAGTGCGCCGGCGCCGCTGGCGGGCGTGGCGATTTGGTCGTTGTTTGCGGTGAGGTGACGTACGCGGCGACGCTTGTCAGGCCGGCGCGGATTGAAGGCTACGACTCAATCGACGTCCAACGCCGCTTGGCCTGACCTACGTGCTGACCTACGTGTTGCTGCTATTCGACGGTGACGCTTTTGGCGAGGTTGCGGGGTTTGTCGACGTCGCAGCCGCGGAGGACGGCGATGTGGTAGGCGAGGAGCTGGAGCGGGATGGCGGTGACGATCGGTTGGAGGAATTCTTCGACGGCGGGGACGACGATCACGTCGTCGGCGATGTCGGCGACGCGGGTGTCGCCTTCGCCGACGACGGCGATGACCGGCCCGCCGCGGGCTTTGATCTCTTCGAGGTTCGACATCACCTTGTCGTAGACGAAGCCTTGCGGCACGAGGAAGACGGCGGGCGTGTGCTCGTCGACGAGGGCGATCGGGCCGTGCTTCATTTCCGCGGCGGGATAGCCTTCGGCATGGATGTAGCTGATTTCCTTGAGCTTGAGCGCGCCTTCGAGGGCGGTGGGGAAGTTGTAGTGCCGGCCGAGATAGAGGAAGTTGTTGCAGTGGCAGTATTTGGCGGCGATGCGGCGGACGTCGGCGTTGCAGTCGAGGGCGCGGCCGATGTCGTCGGGGAGTTGCTCGAGCTGGCGGATGATGCGGCGGCCGGCGGAGTAACTCAGGTGCCGCATCCGGCCGAAGTAGAGGGCCAACAGCGCGAGGACGACGCATTGCGACGTGAACGCCTTGGTCGAGGCGACGCCGATCTCCGCGCCGGCGTGCAGATAGACGCCGCCGTCGGCTTCCTGGGCGATCGTGCTGCCGATGACGTTGCAGATGGCGAGCGTGCGATGGCCTTTGCGCTTCATTTCGCGGAGGGCGGCGAGCGTGTCGGCCGTTTCGCCGCTTTGGGTGATCGCGAACACGAGCGTGTTGCTGTCCATCGGCGGGTTGCGGTAGCGGAGCTCGCTGGCGTATTCGACTTCGACGGGGATGCGGGCGAGTTCTTCGATCAGGTACTCGCCGACGAGGGCGGCGTGCCAACTCGTGCCGCAGGCGGTGAGGACCATGCGGTCGACGCGGCCGAGTTGCTGCGGCGTGAGGTTCAGGCCGCCCAGGATCGCCGTGGCGTCATCGCGCGAGAGGCGGCCGCGCATGGCGGCGAGGGCGGTTTCGGGCTGCTCGAAGATTTCCTTGAGCATGTAGTGCGGATAGCCGCCGAGATCGACGTCGGTTGCTTCGAGTTCGAGTTGCCGGACTTCGGGTTGGACGTGACCTTGATCGCGATGGACGATGCGGAGGCTGTCGGCGGTAACGAGGGCGATTTCGTGATCCTTGAGGTAGACGATCTTGTCGGTATGGCCGACGAGCGGCGAGGCGTCGCTGGCGATGAAGTGTTCGTTGTCGCCCACGCCGACCACGAGCGGGCTACCGAGCCGGGCCGCGACGAGGACGTCGGGAAAGTCGCGGAACAACATGGCGAGGCCGTAGGTTCCGCGGAGTTGGGCAAGCGCGGCTTGGGCGGCGCGGATGAGCGGAGCGTGGGGATCGGTTGCGTCTTCAGGCTGGGGACCTGCGGCTTGTTCGCGGGCCAGGCAATCTGCGAGCAGGTGGGCGATGGCTTCCGTATCGGTGGCGGATTGGAACTCGTAGCCTTCGGCTTCAAGTCGTTGGCGGAGCTTGCGGTAGTTCTCGATGACGCCGTTGTGGACGATCGTGACGGCCGCGGAGCCGCCGAAGTGCGGGTGGGCGTTGTCGTCGGTGGGCGGGCCGTGGGTCGCCCAACGGGTGTGACCGATGCCGATATTCCCCTGGACGGGGTAGCCGGCGAGACGTGCGGAGAGGTCGTCGATGCGTCCGGCGGCCTTGGTGACGGAGATCTGGCCGCGGGGGGAGATCGTGGCGACGCCGGCGCTGTCGTAGCCGCGATATTCAAGGCGGCGGAGACCGGCGAGGAGGAAGTCGATGGCCGGGCGAGGGCCGATGTAGCCGACGATGCCGCACATAGGGGCGATCCTAATTGCCGCAAGCCTTGTGTACAAAATGGTTTACGGCGACCGGGCGTGCGGCGATGCCGGTCCGCGCAGGGAATTCAGCAAAGTCTAGGTCATGGGAGGCCGGGAGCTTTGTGCCTAGCTATATCGTATCAAAGTCTGGCGAAGCGGCCCAACTTTGTGCTTAGAGCTTATCCGAGAACCCCGTAGCGCGGTCGGGAGGACGCCACAACGCGGGAGACCACGGCGCAGCGAGCCACAGCCGTGGTGTCCGGCCGCAACCGCGCCGGCGGCGGTTTGGCGGGTGGGAAATGCTTCATTTCGCGCGAATCTTCAAGTAGACTGAAACTTGCTGCCAAAATCGCCATTTCACTTCCACAAGCAGGACGGACGGCAGCGCTGCACGGCTGGCGGCAGCTTGTCATATCTTGGCCGGAAGAGGGACCGTCCTTGTCACGTCGTCTGGTTCGCACTGCGCTCGTTCTGGCGCACCTTGCGGTGTGCGGGCTTGGCTTTTGCGCGGGCGGATTGCCGGCGCAGACGGCGACCGATGGCGGGGAACAGATAGCGACGACGGCGCAGGATACGACCTCGCCGGAGCGTCCCGCGCCGGCTCAGCCGAACGTTCCGGCGACGGGCGACGCGCCGCCGCGGGTGGCAGGACCGACGCCGGCGGTCGAAGAGGTCCGGCCGGAGTTGTATTACCTCAAGACCAAGGACGGAAAATTGGAGCCGGTGCTCGGGTTTACCTACGAGGATTTTTACCGGCTCTATCGCCTGGAACAGAACCTTCAGAAAGGGGCCAAGCCGCCGGCGTTTCGGTTCGACAAGGCGACGTTCGCGGGCAAGGTCGAGAACGGCCGGCTGGCGTTGCGAGCCGAGTTTCGAATCGTGGCGTTGAACGCGGGCTGGACACGGATACCGCTGGGCATGTCCTCGGCGCTGCTCGCGGAGCCGCCCAAGCCGAACGGCGGCGCTTCGGAGACCGGCGAGACGGAACGCGTGCTACAGTTCGACGCGACGGAAGGCTACGTCTTGTGGCTGGAGGGCGAGAAAGACGCGGTTCACACGGTGGTCTTGGAGCAACTGCTCGTGCCGTTGGAAATGAACGGGGAAGAATCGCGGGTACGGCTGGCGTTGCCGCGGTCGCTGACGATGGCGGACGTGCGGATTCAAGTTCCGGTGGCGAACGCCCGCGTGAAGGTGTCGGATGCGGCGGCGGTCGTTTCGACGAAGGCGGTCGGTGACGATGCGACGGAGGCGGCGTTCGCGGCGCGCGGGGGCGAGGTGCAAGTTTCGTGGCGCGGCGGCACGAGCGAAGCGGCGGCGCCGATGCGGGTTGTGGAGGCGACTTCGGCGATACGGGCGACGGTCGACGACCGCGCGATTTTCTGGGAAGCGCAACTCGCGGTTCGGCCCGTGGGCGAACCGTTGGACTCGTTCGACGTGCGGTTGCCGGCGGCGGCGCAGCTCGATCCGGTCGCGCCGGGAGGGTACGTCGTCTCGGTATCGGGAGAAGCGGAGCGCGTGGCGACGGTGTCGCTCAAGAAGCCGACGACCGAGGCGCTTGCGATTCGTTTGGTTTGCCGGCGTCCGCGGAACGTGGCCGAGGCGAAAGAGACCGTCGACTTCGCCGGGTTCGAGGTCGTCGGCGCGGCGCGGCAATCGGGCAACATCGTCGTGGCGATCGATGGCGACTGGCGGATCGCGTGGCAGCGGCGCGCGGAAGTTCGCGACGCGGAACAACCTCCGGAATCGCTGACGCCGCCGGAGGATCAGCAAGCTTATCCGTTTGCGTATTATCGGCAGCCGTTTTCGTTGGTCGGCGAGATCGCGGCTCAGCCCGCCCGGCTCGACATCGAACCGCAGTATCAAGTGACGGTGGAAGGGGACCGCTTGCTGCTCAATGCGCGGCTGATGTACAAGGTTCGCGGGGCGAAGGTCGCAAAGGTGCAACTGCGGCTCAATGGTTGGGCGCTCGACGAGTTGGGGCCGCCGGGGCTGATCCATTCCGCGGGTGCGGTTGCGGGCGAGGACGGTTTGCTGACGATTCCGCTCGCGCAGCGGATGCGGTCGACGTTCGACGTGACGTTTACGGCTCGGCGGCCGCTGGCGGTCGACGTGCGGCGGGTGGAGTTCGCGCTACCGGGCGTGACGGCGGACGTGATTGCGCCGCCGACGCTGGTCGTCGAAACCGCCGACAACATCGACTTGATGCCGGTCGCGGCGGAGACATCGCACTTGACGCCGCGGGGGAATGGACCGCCGGCGACGATGACGAATGGCAAGCGGCGACATCCTCCGCTCGTGTATCGGGTTTTGGGCGACGGCAGCGAAGCGCGGTTTGTGGCGGATCGCACGCTGCGCAAGGGGGAAGTGAGCGCCGAGTCGACCGCGGACGTGAGCTTGGCCGGCGGGGAAGTGCGCGTCGAGCAGCATCTCGATTTGCGCGTGGCGTTCGAGGCGCTCAATCGCATCGTGCTCGAATTGCCCGCCGAACTCGCGGCGCGGCGCGACGTCAGCTATTTGATCGACGGCCAGCCGGCGCTGCCGATCGCGATGAACGAACTGGCTGTCGGTGCAAACGCGGCGGCTGCGGCGAATGCGGCTTCGGGAAAGTCGGGCGGCGCGGCGGATATGGCATGGATCGCGATCGAACCGCCGGCGGCGATCGAAGACCGGGCGCGGCTGACGATTCGACACGCGAGCGCGCTTGCCCGTGGCGGCGAAAGTGCCGTGCCGCGCTCGCTGTCGGTCCCGCTGGCACTGCCTGCGGACGCGGCGTTGCGATCGAGCGTCGTGCGGGTGACATCGCCGTCACCGGGAACGATCGGGGCCGAGAGTCCTTGGGCGATCTCGGAGGGTTCGTCGAGCGGCGCCGCCGAGTTTCGCGCGAATGGGCGCGCTGCGCGGATCACGCTGAAGATGACTGCCGAGCCGAAGCGAACGGTCGTGCAAACGACTTGGATTCGGACCGTCGTCGCGGACGGGATGCGGCAGGACCGCGCGGCATTTCGGGTCGAAACGGACGAGCCGGCGCTGGATGTGGGGCTTCCTGCGGGCGCGACCGCGAATCAGATCGCGATTTGGGTCGATCAGCGGCAAGTCGTTCCGCGGATTGCGCCGCGGGCGGAGGATTCGCCGACGGGTACTCTTTCGGTTAGGGTCGATTTGCCGGACGCGCGCGGGGCGCGTTCGGCGGCGACGACGCGGCCGCGAGTTCACACGATCGAAGTACTTTACAACGTCACAGCAACGGGCGATCCGTTCGGATCGCATCGGTGGGAGCCGCCGCGGATCGTCGGCGAAGCCTGGGAAATGCGAACGCTGTGGGAAGTCGTTCTGCCGCGGAATGAGCATCTCGTCGCCGATCCAGATGGGTTTACGCCCGAGTATGCGTGGCAATGGGATACCGGTCTGCGCTGGGGCGACGCGGAGATTTTTCCGGTGCTCAGCCGACGGCCGACGCTGAGCACGGCCGAGTTGCAGCGGATCACGGCGGCGTCGCCGGTGCGAATTACGTCCGGACAGACGAATCGCTACTTGTTTAGCGTCAGCGGACCGGCGGGCTCGATGGAGGTCCGGACGGCGCCGCGATCCTTGCTCGTGCTCGTCGCCTCGGGCATTGCGATCGTGTTTGTGCTGATGCTGATCTACGCCCCGGCCGCGCGGCGGCCGACGGTGATGCTGGCCGTTGGGGTTGCGCTGGTGGGCATTGCGTTCTGGTCTCCGTCGGCGGCGATTCTCGGCGCTCAAGCAGCCGCGGTCGGATTGGCGTTGTCGATCGCGGCCGGGGCGATGTCGTGGTGGCTGGGTGACCGCAGGCAGCCAGCTTCGTCGCCGAGCGCGCCCGCCCTGCGGGTCGATCGCGGGTCGTCGGCGAACCGTCCGCGCCGCGAAGACCGCTCGCAAGCGACAACGCTCACCGTTCCCGCGGAAGTCAGCGCCGGCGAAGCGAAGCCCTAACGCCGGACTGCGTGCCGCTATGCACGATCGCATGAACCGGATCTGCCGAACGTTGCTTGCCGCACTGGCATGGTGTGCGTCGGCGTCCGGACCGAGCCTTGCGGAGGAGCCGGGCGATGCGCCGATGTCGTTTCATCGAGTGTATGCCCCGGCCGATCGGATCGACGAGTGGCCGCGGGGTTCCGTGCGGTACGTGCCGATGGACCGCGAGGCGTTCGAGCGGACGGTGGCCGAGATGGACGCGGAAGCGCGAGGGCCGGCCAAGGGGAATACGCGTGTCGAACGCGCCCAGTACGCGGCGCGGCTCGACGACGATGGTGTGCTGCGCGGCCGGTCGGAATTGACGATTGCGCACGGCGGGAAGCGGGGCACAATGCTGCCGCTGGGCAAATGCGACCTGGCCATTACCGCCGCTGCCTGGACCGATGAGCCGACGCAGGCGGTGCTGGGCATTGCCGGCGACGGCCAGTTGAGCCTGCTGGTCGAACGGGCCGGCACGCTGCGATTCGACTTTGTGCTGCGTGGGACGTCGCGGTCGGAACGCGACGCATTCGACGCCCGGATTCCCAGCGGCGCGACGACGCGCTGGCTGCTCGATGCGCCGCTGGCGGCGACGCCGGCGGTCGAAGGCGGATTCGTCGAGGCGACCGACGCCAAGCCGGCGCCGGCGGACGGCGAGGCGGAAGCGCCGGACCCCAATGCGGCGCGGCGCGTGTGGAAGATCGAACTCGGCGCATCCAATCGCCTTGCATTGACCGTCTCGAAGCCGCAAAGTCCCGGCGAGCAAATCGTGGCGACGCAGCAGACGACGGACTATTCGATCGCCCCGAGCGGATTGACGATCCAATCGAAACTCGTGTTGAACTTTCACCGCGAAACGGCAAACCGAGTCACATTTCGGCTCGATGCCGAGGCGACGTTGGTCGGAGCGACCGCGGCCGGCGAGGCGGCGCGGGTCGTCGGCTACCGCAGAGGCGCCGACGGCGGGCAATGGATTACGGTCGAGATGCCGGCCGCCGCGTCGGGCGCCGAGCGCGTGTTGACGTTGGACGCGATCGCACCCGCGAGTCTCGGCAAGCGGTGGCGTTTGCCGCGCGTCGTTGCGGAGGGAATTCCGTGGCAAAGAGCCGAGGCGCGGATCGCGGCGAGGGGCGGGTTGCGAATCCAACAGCTCTGGCCGGCAGGTGCGCAGCTTTCGGCGGCTGCATCCACCACTTCCGCGACGCTGACGTATCTGGCGGCCGACGCGAGCGTCGAAATCGCGGTCGATTTCGCGCCGCGGGAAACGCGGGCGGAAACGGCGCTCGTCGTCGAGGTCGGCAACGAGGCGCGGGGGCAGGCGGTGGTCGAGGCCGCGTTTTCCGCGGCGGTCCCGACGACGCTTTCGGGCCGCGTACACGAGAATTGGATCGTCGAAGGGATTGCGGCGACGCCGGCGGACGCGGTCGCCGATTGGCAAATCGCAGTCGACGAGCAGGGTCGGGAGACGATTTCGCTCGAGTGCCGCCCGGATGCGACGCGGACGGCGCGGATCGTGGCGACGGTTCGACGCCGCGAGAGTCCGGAGCAACGCCCGATCGCTGCGAGCGACCTGCGTGCGATCGACTGGAGCGGCTCGTGCCGCGTGACGCGGTCGCTGGCGTCGATCGCCCCGGCACGGTCGTATCAGTTGTCGGTTGGCGGCGTTCATCGCCTGGCGGCCATTTCCGCGAGCGACAAGGCGGCGCGGAAACTCTTGGGCGAGCATAGTGGGCAACTCCAGTTCGACGCCGATTCGGCCGGTTCGCGGTTCTCCGTTTCCGCGCGGCGCGCAGCGACGCCCTACCGCGGCGAGGTCGATGTGGAGTCGTTGTTTTCGGGCGAGTCGGTTCACGACACGATTCGCCTGCGGTGTTTGCCGCAAGGCGACGGTATCGCGCAGATCGTAGTGCGGATTACGCCGGCGGCGACCGAAAACATGACGTGGAAGGATGCGAAGAATCCCGAGGCGCAAGTCGCCGCGCGGCGACTTTCGGACGGCGAATCGCGCGCGTTCCTGATCGAGCCGGGATCCGAAGCGTGGATGTTCAGCTTTGCGGAGCCGCGGGCGGCGGCATTTGAGCTCTTCGGCACGCGGACTCGCCAATTCGAGGACGCGGCGCCCGTCGCGTTGGCGGCGTTTCAAAACGCGTCGGGGCAAACGGGAACGTTGACGGTGCGCGCTGCGCGGGGGACGTTAATTGGCATCGAGAATCGCCGGCTCACGCCCGTGCCTCCGCGCGAGGAGTCGCTGACCGAGTCGAGCGACGTGCGCGGGAGATATCGTTACATGCCCGCTCGCGACGTCGCGATGAGCGAAGCGGCGGCATCGGTCGTCCGCAGCGATGTGGTATCGGGCGCCGCGGTCGCCTATCGTTGCGACGCGACGGTCCGCGTCGAAGCGAGCGGTAAAACTGTTTGTCGAACTTCATTTTTCCTGGAGAATATGGGGCGTTCGCACGTCGTCGTTACGTTGCCTGAGGGAACGGAGCGGCACGAAACGTTCGTCGACGGCGACCCGTCCGTCGAGGCGACGACGAGCGGCGAGGCGATTCGGATTGCGCTGCCGGCGGAGCGGCGGTTCGTCCGCGTTACGGTCGATTGCGAGCGCGACGAGGCGGCGCTTGCCTGGTACGCCCGGCGGACGTTCGTAGCGCCGGAGATGGACGTGACCGTGCTCGAGCGGCGATGGACTCTCTTGGTACCAGAGACATATGCTTTGCTCGGCGGTGGCAGCGAGCGTGGGGACTTGTCTTGGCAAGAGCGGTGGTTCGGCCCGCTGGCGCGGCGCGACCGGGAGGCAGAGTTCGATCCTGCGTCTTGGACGTCGTGGCTGGCGCAAAGCGCGGGACGAGACGAGATCGCAGCGGCGACGGAGGCGGTCAACGCATTGCTCGCCCGCATCGGGGCGGCGCGGACGGCGGTTTCCGGCGACCGCGATGCGTCCTGGGGGACGTTGCTGGCCGCGGCCGCCGATGAGCGAACGTACGTCGATGCCGCGGCTCTGGATCGCGCCGCGATCGAGCCGTGGACGCCGTTGCCGGCAACCGTTCGCGAGAGTGCCGAGGCGTCGGCCGTTCGGCTGTTGTTCGATGCGGGCCTGGCCGTCGTCACGGACGGTTTGCGGTGCGCGATCACAAGCACCGCAGTGGCGGCCGAACTCGGCAAGTCCGAGGAATTGTCGCTCCCACGTTATGGCGGCGTGCGGCTGATGGTTGTGCGGGTCGCGGTGGGCGGTCCGGCTCGCGACGAAGCGGGCGATGCCGTTTCCGGTTTGTCGGAACGGCGCAGCGTGGTCGCGGCAAAGCATTGGACGGCGCTCGTCGGAATGCATGCGTTGCCTTGGTCGGCCGAAGCGAGTTCGCCGGCGTGGCATGGCTGGCGGCGCGTGCGGCTCGTGGACGACGGCGCAAGCGTCTCGGCACGCTTTGTCGATCTGGAATGGTTGCACAGCGCCGCGTGGATTGCGTTCCTCGCGGCGGCGGCGGCGCTGGCGTGGTCGTGGTCGCGGCGCACGGCGGCGGTCTGGTGGAGTCTCGCGGCGACCGCTTTCGTCGCCCTGGTGCTCGATGAGGATTGGCTTGTGCTCGCGCCGCTGTTGTGGGGCGTGTGGTGGGGCGGATGCTTCGGCGCCGTGCTGGCGCGATTGCCAATGCGGCGTCGCTCCACACTGCTCGACGTTGCGACGCCAAGCGCGGCGTCGTGGCGGTTGCGAAAGGCGGCTACGGCGACGGTTTTGCTGGTTGCGGCGTTGTGGGCCGTTCGTGCCTGGGCCGACGATGGACAGTCCGCGGAGCCGAACGGGGCGACACGGGCGGCGAAAACGCACTTGTATCAAGTGTTCTATCCGGTCGACGACGCGCAGAAGCCGGTCGGCACGCGGGTCTACGTTCCCGAGCCGCTCTTCGCGCGGCTCGAGCGTTGGAATCTCGAACGGCAGCGCGGCCCTCAAGGCGCGGTGATCGTGTCGGCCGTGGAGCGCGTCCAACTGGATTGGAACACCGACGGTACGGCGTTGGAATCGCGCGCGGGAAGCGCGACCATCGACGTCGTTACATTCGACGACGAGGCGCGCGTTCGGCTACCGATCTCGGCAAAGAGCGACGCGCGAGAGGACGACGCGAGCGGCGAGACACCCGCCGATGGGATTCGTCTCGATGGGGCCCTGCTCGACGGCGAAAGTCTGACCGTCGAGAACGGCGTGGCAACCGTTGCGATTGCGAAGGCGGGCAACCACCGGATCGAAGTTCCCATGTCGGCCGCAATCGTGGAACGCGGGGGTCGCCAGGACTTGACGCTAAGAACCGTCGCCGCCGGCGTCGCGCGGTTGGAAATCACCGCGCCGCAGAACGGACCCGAGATCGAAGTGATATCGGCAAGCGACGGTGCTCTCGTGCATCGCGGGCGAGGGATGCTGTCGCTGCCCACGAGCGGCGGCCGGTCGTATTTCGTCCGGTGGCCGCAGGGACAGCCGCGGGCCGGCATGGAGCGGCTCGAGTCGGCCGAACGGCTGTGGCTCGACGTGCATCCGGGCGCGGTTGGGTTTACGGCGGAAGTCGTCCTCTCGAGTCCGGCGGCGTTACCGGAGGAGTTGCGCGCGGTGGTCGATGCGCGGCTCGTGCCACTTTCGGCGAGCGTGAACGGCGCCGCGACCACATGGCGGCGCGTGGGAACGGACGGGGACCAGCTTGCATTTCGCTTGGGCGCGGCGAACGGCTCGCACGAAGCGCGATTGGAGGCCAAGTTTCTGCTGCGCGAGGCTTCGGGCATCGGCAGTCTGCGAGCGCCGCGTTGGGAACCGGTCGTCGCCGAGGTACGGCGACGGTGGATCGCGATTTCGATCGACGAAGCGCTCGACCACGAGATCTCGGCGGGGCCCGAGACGCCCCCGATGGCTCCGGGAGACTTCGTGCAAGACGAAAGCGAAGACGTCTTGCCGCGGTACGTTTATCGCTTGCCGGCTGGCGCCACGACGCTGAGTCTGACGACGCGCGAGCGCACAAAGCGCGTTCGCTTCGATCCGGCGGTTTGGGTCGTGGCCGAGCCGGGCGGGGCACGCGTGATTCTGGATGCGGAGATCGCCGTCGGCTCGGGCGAGATCTACGCTTACGGGTTGCGATGCCACGATCGCTTGCAAGTCGAGCGAATTGCCGTCCTCGAAGACGACGTGGATCGTGCGGCATTTTGGACGCAAGGACCGGACGGCGCCGTACAGGTGTTCCTCGATGCGCGGGCGGGTTCGCGGCAGCGGCTGCGTTTGGAAGGCCGCGTTGACGCGAGCGCGGACGGGACGGTGACTCTCGGCGAGTTCGCGCTCGATGGGGCGCAGCGGTCGCCGATGCAATTGAGACTGTATCGCAGACCGGGGGTGCGGATGAAGGTCGGCGACCTGACCGGATTTGCGGAGGCGGCGGGCCCCGCGGCAACAAGCTCGGCGGCGCGGCCTCTAGGCGAACGGTACGCGCCGCCGCCCGACGCGCGGCTCGTTCGGGACTTGGTCGCCGGTTCGGAAGGCCCTGCGGTCGCAGTCGTGCAAGTCGAAAGCAACGCGCCGAAGATCGAAACCGCGTCGCTCGTGGCCGTCGAGTCGCTCGGCGCCGATGCGTGGACGGTCCGGGCTCAGTTCCGCGGTAAGATCGAAGAAGGAATCGTCGACGACCTCGTGCTCGATCTGCCGGGAGACTGGATCGGCGAACCGACGATCGATCCTGCGATGCCGATGACCGAAGTCGAAGCGGCCGACGGCACGCGGCGCATCGTGGTCCGGCCGGCGCTCCCGCTGCGCGGGGAGTTTTCGTTCGCCGTTTCCGGGCGCCTTCGCACGCCGGGGAGCCGCGGGGCGCCGCGATGGAAATTGTTGGACGCCGACGTGGAGCGCGAGTTCTGCGCACTGCCGACGCTGTGGCAAGGGCGGAACATCGGCTGGGACTTCGTCGAGATGCGCCCCGCGTCGCCGGGCGCAGGCTTTTCGATGCCGCGGTTCGAAGGCGCTCGGTACGGCGCGTTCGAGCTGCTCGGCGAGAGGGCGTCCGCTACGCTGCAAGCGGAAGTGCCCAGCGCGAAGACGCTCGAGACGTACGTTCACGTCGCGGCGGCCGACGCGAACGACGGATCGCAGCGCGTCGTGGCGACCTACGACCTGTTGCCGAGCGGCGTCGCTTTTTGCCGGTTTGCCGTGCCGGCGAATGCACGTTTGGCAGCGGCCATGCTGGAGGGACGCGCCGTAACGCCACGTCAAATCGGGCCGCACGAAGTGCAGATCGAACTGGAAAGCGGTTCGTTGCCGCAACGGCTGCAGTTAATTGTTGTCGTCGATGGCGGCGATGCAATGGGCGATCGACGCAAGTGGGAGACCCCCCAACTGTTGGATGCGACCGTGCGGCAAACGACGTGGAACGTTTCGACGACCGCGGGGCGCATCGGCGATGCCACGACGCTTCCGGCGGCGGATGAGCGCGCCGCGAGCGAAGCGCGGGCCAAGGCGTTGGCCGAAATGTGGGCGGCCGCGTCGTCCTCGTCGTCCGAGAGCAAGGCCCAGGTAGCCCGGCGATGGGAACGGCGGCTCGCCGCCCGGACGCGTGCGACGAGCGGCGATGCGCAAGCGGGCGGTTGGAGCTACGTGCTGATCGGCGATGCCAACGCCACAGCCGACGCGGCCGTGAACGAGCTGTTGCAACAGTTCGGCGGGACGCGGCTCGGGCGGTTCGGCGACGAGGCATTGTTCGAGTTGCCGGCGGCCCAGGCGGGACGCTTCGCCGATCAGTTCCGACGCGACGGGGGAGCCGCGGCAAGAGCAATGGTGTTCGCGTCGCCGCCCAAGATCGTGGAACGCTCGGCGCTGGCGGCAGCATCGTTCGCCGATCGCCGGAATGCGTCGTTCGTCGTCGACGGCGCGGCGTGGACGTTGGAGGCAAACATCGCGACGAACGCGCGGGTTCCCTGGGCTCGTTGGGGACTTGCCGCACTCGTCGCGGCGATCGCGGTGGTGTTGGCGCGGCGCGGTCCGCGGCGGCGTGTCGCGGAAGCGTTCGCGCGTCGGCCGTACTTGGCACTCGTCGGTCTCGGCGTTGCGTGGTGGCTCTGGTTTTGGCCGGGGTGGCTCGGTTGGGCGTTCGTCGCGTTGGGCGTGGTGCTCGCGTGGCGCATGACGTGGCCTCTGCCGCGCGTCGAGGTTCGCTCGCGGCCGTCGAGCAACGCCTGAGTGCAGCCTATGCTAGCAGTGAGCGTTTGTGCGCTGGCTCGTTCGTCGCCGAATCGCAAGCGGCTGGGAGTACCGAATTCGACCGCGATCCGTCGCGGCACACGCGACCACGAGTTGTAGAGGTCTCCGCGCGGCGCAACGCAATAGGTGGCGTCGGTACCCGTGCTCGGCAATCGCGGAGTGCGCGACGCTCGGCGGTCGATCGTTATGACGCGGCGAGTTCGTGGCGGCGGGCCTGCGCGGTTTCGTTGTCGGCGTCCGCGCGGTTGCGGCGATCTTGCGTAGTCTGTCTTGCCCGATGCACGATTCCTGTGCTATACGTACTGCCCCTGGCGACCGGCAACGAATGCCGTCGCCGAGTTCCAAGAGTAAGCGCGGCATTCATTGCGTCGGCGATCGCTACGACGCGCAAGCCGCCGTTGAGGGGAAGGAAACTTATGACCACCAGGCCGACACGGAAGGAGGCCGCTATGAATCGTCCGCAGGCCGCGCCCCCGGTTCACATTCGTTGGATGATTCGCCGCGATATGCCCGAGGTTTTGGAAATCGAGCAGGACAGCTTCGAGTTTCCGTGGTGCGAGGACGACTTCATCCGTTGTCTGCGGCAGCGGAACTGCATCGGCATGGTGGCCGACTGGGAAGACCGCGTGGCGGGCTTCATGATCTACGAGTTGCACAAGACGCGGCTGCACCTCTTGAACTTCGCGGTCGCCGGCGAGTTTCGCCGCCGCGGCGTGGGCACACAAATGGTCGTCAAGCTGATCGGCAAGCTTTCGCCCGACCGGCGAACGCGGGTGTCGCTCGAGGTTCGCGAGACGAACCTGGCCGCGCAAATCTTCTTCCGCCAGAGCGGCTTTCGGGCGGTGTCCGTTTTGCGCGACTATTATCAAGACACGACCGAAGACGCCTACGTCATGCAATACCGCTATCGCTCGCTCGTGCCGGATGCCGCGGAGGCGACCAATCGGATTACGCGCCTGGCGGGATAGGATGGCGCGGTCGGCCGCGAGAGCGCCGAAAGCGAATGCCGATCCGTTGGCGAAAGGATTCGCTTCTACGGCGTTCGGCAAGGTCTACGTGCCGTTGAGCGCATTCTCGGCTTCAACCAATCTTGCCGGCGGCCGCAAGCGCGAACCGTCGGCGGCGACGCCAACGTCGTACAGACGCATGATCCGCAGCGTGGTGAGGAACTCAGCGGGGCGGAACAGCGGCTGTGTTCCGTGGCGCCCGGAGAGGTTGGCGAAGAAAATCTCGGCCTCGGCCTGAAGGCGATCGCCGACGTGGCTGGTCGCCGTGACGAGCGAACCGTCGGCGTGGGTGTCGACGATTTCGGCGCGGTACGTGAGCGTGTCGCCGGGCCGGGCAAGAAAATGGAACTGAATCTTCGAGATCTTGGCCAGCACGACGCGGGCCTCGAAGCCGGTCGTTTCGCCCACGAGCAGCCCGCCGGTCTGCGCCAGGCCCTCCGTCACCAGGGCATTGGGCATCACCGGGTTTCCGGGAAAGTGGTCGTGCAGGTGCGGCTCAGCCAGCGCAACGTTCTTGATCGCGGTCGCCCGGCGCCCGCTCTCGAACTCCAGGAATCGATCGATCCAAAACCAACGCATGGGCCGTGATGGCGGGGCGGATACTTAAACACAGCGTGGCCTAATCGGCCACAACCAAAAAATAGGCGCTTCACGTCGAAAGCCTCATGATGGTGTTGTCACACAACCTATCAGAAAGGCACCGCC
>QEVJ01000009.1 GCA_003576845.1 Planctomycetota bacterium | reverse complement strand
AAGCATTCATCGCTACCTCCGCTAAGACGAAGACAAAAGGGCCAGTGTGAACCAACCCCAAGTCTAAGCCTCGGCGAGGTAGCGTTTCATCCCATTACCCGACGACGCGCCTACGTCGCCAGTCCCCGGGGCTTCGTCATGCGATAAAAGAACGCGGCGAAGACCAGGCCGTAGATGCCGCCCCAGATCGGTCCCACGCTGGCGTCCAGATAGCCGATCGCCACCCCGCCGGCCAGCAACCCAAACACGATCGTCGCGCGAACGAGCGCGAGCGCCTGCCGCAGCGGACGCCAAGGGTCCACACGCTCGAACAGAAATCGGGCAAGTTGCCCCACGTCGAGTTGGTAGCGCCCCACGTTCACAATCGGTTCGACGCCCTCGCTGCGAGCCGCGTCCGCGAGCCCCTGCATCTCGCGGTCGCTCGGACCGAAGGTAAACGACCAACTCCGCCGCGGCGGCGCGCCGCGTTCGCCGTCTTCCGGTGTGCCACGCCAATCAGTCATCGCCGTAAGCTCCGCTCGAATGCCGTTCGGCCGCGATCGCGCGGCCCGCCATGCAAAAGTCTAGCACGTGTCCAAACCCAACTCGCGCGACAAAATGGCGCACACCGCCGCGTCCCTTTGCAGCGATGCCGCTTGACTTGCCGCGCCTGGCCGCGACACTTAGGCGTGTTCGCGGCATTGCCGCTCGATCGAACGTCCCACCACAAGGTCCGTTGTGGCCGGTCGCCCAGTCGCGCAAAGCCGCGGCGCCGCTCATTGATTTCCGGATTCCGCACGAACCGCCAAGAACGATAATGACTGACGCCTTCGCTCAACTGATCGCCGAGTATTCCGCGGGACCGGGCCAATTGCGCGACGCCGTCCGCGGCATGTCGCCGGAGCAACTCGCCGCACGGCCCGTCGCCGGCAAGTGGTCCACGCAACAAGTCGTCTGCCACCTCGTCGACTTCGAGATCATCAACACCGAACGCATCCAGCGGACCATCTCCGAAGACAACCCGACGGTGTTCGACGCCGATCCCGACCCGCTCGCGCGGCGCATGTGCTACGATGCCCGCGAGGTCGAGGCGGAGCTCGCGCTGCTCGCAGCGCTGCGAAGCCACGTCGCCGTTGTCCTCGCGCGGCTGGCGCCGGAAGACTGGCAGCGTCCGCTGACGCACTCGGTGGACGGAAAACTCACGCTCCGCCAACTCGTCGAGCGGACCACCCGGCACATTCCGCACCACGTGGCGTTCATCGCGGAGAAACGGGCCGCGCTCGCAGGTATCTAAAGCCCGGCCGAACTGCCCGAATGTTGCCCCTCGGCGGATCGCATCGCGTTGATCGAAAGGATGCCAATGGCCGGCGCCGCAATTCAATTCCTCGCTGCCGCCGCGGTGATTGTCGTAGCCGGCACGTTTCTCGCCCGCTACGGCGACGCGATCGCCGATCTGACGGGCTTGGGACGCTTGCTCGTCGGCAGCGTGCTCGTCGCCGGCGCGACCTCGTTGCCGGAACTGTCCGTCGACCTGAACGCCATTGCCTTGGGCGCGCCCGACCTCGCGATCGGCGACCTGATGGGCAGTTGCCTCATGAATCTCGCGATTCTCGCCGTCGTCGACATGCTGCATCGCAGCCGCCGCAAGATGTTTTCGCGCGAGTCGGCCGCGCACGCGCTCTCGGCAATGGTCAGCATCGCGCTCGTGGCGCTCGCCTCGCTCGCCATCATGCTCGCGGGCAAACTTCCCGACGAATTCCTGAGACTCGGTCCCGGCGCCTGGCTCTTGCTCCTGGCGTACATCGGCGGCGTGCGGCTTGTCTATCGCGACCAGCAAGTTTCCGCGGCACAGGCGAAGGAAGGACCACAGGACGTGTTGCAGCCCGCCGGACATATCACGCTCCGCCGCGCCATCGTTGGGTTCATCGCCGCCGCGGTCGTGATCGTCATCGCGGGGCCGTACCTTGCCGAAGCCGCCGAGGAACTCGCCGAAGTGACCGGCTTGGGCAGGACGTTCGTCGGCAGCACGATGGTCGCCTTGAGCACGTCGCTGCCGGAGTTGGTCGCGACGGTCGCCGCAGTGCGGATGGGCGCCTTCGATTTGGCGATCGGCAACGTCTTCGGCAGCAATGCAT
The DNA here is from genome assembly GCA_003576845.1 of Planctomycetota bacterium. GTDB lineage: Bacteria > Planctomycetota > Planctomycetia > Pirellulales > PLA5 > PLA5. The sequence continues at coordinate 66,814 of QEVJ01000009.1, read as the reverse complement.
TCAACATGGCGCTTATCGTGCCACTCGATCTCGCCCACGACGGCCCGCTGCTCGCCTCCGTGTCCGCCACGCACGCCGTGACCGGCGTATGGGTAATCCTCGTGTCGGCCGTGGCCGTGATGGGACAAATCTACAACGCCGAATCGCGGCGGCGCTTCATCGAACCCGACGCGACGCTCGTGGCGCTCCTTGTCCTCGGCGCGATGGCGTCGCTCTACTACCTGCGATAACGACCAACGATGCGCATCTTCCTCGCCGGCATCATGCAAGGCTCGCACCTCGGCTTCGTGCTCCACAACCAATCGTATCGCGAGCGGCTCAAGCGGCTCTTGACCGAGCACCTCCCGGGCGCGGAGGTCTACGACCCCCTCGCCGACCACCAGAACTCGCTCGACTACGACGAAGCGCAGGGCCGGTCCGTCTTCTTTCACCACAACGCCCTCTGCCGCGAGGTCGACGCCGTCATCGCCTTCGTCCCCGAGGCCTCGATGGGCACCGCGATCGAAATGTGGGAAGCCTACCAGCACGGCCGAGCGGTAATCGCGATCAGTCCTCTCGCCCACAACTGGGCCATCCGCTTCCTAAGCCACGCCATCTATCGCGACGAGGAAGCCTTCGAAGCGGCCCTCCGACAAGGCGAAGTCCTCAAGTGCATCGCCCAAGTAATGGATGATCGGGCAAAGGCATAACTCCCCGTCGGCTCTCGCCAAACCGCGGCAAGAACTCGTTCTTCATTCTTCATTTTTCATTTTTCATTTTGCCTTCCACATTTCCCCGTCCCGGCTCGATCGGAAAGAACCGCGCCACCACGTCGAGAAACTCCTCCGGCGTGTCCACGCGCGCCACCCGCGTCCGAAACTCCCGCGCTCCCGGCCGCCCCTGCGCATAGCAACAGGCATACTTCCGCATCAGCACCGTTCCCTTCTCGTCGCCGAACCGCTCGCACACCAGTCGAAAGTGATGCAGCACCAGATCGCGCTGCGCTAGCGGCGTTGGGTCGGGCGGAATCGGCTCGCCGCACAGCGCCGCCGCCGCTTGCCGAAACAACCACGGCTTCCCCAGCGACGCCCGCGCAATCATCACGCCGTCCACGTCGTATCGCCGAAACGCCTCGACGACTTTCTCCGCCGAATCGAGGTCGCCATTGCCGACCAGCGGAATCCGCTTCAAATACGGCTTGATTGCCGAAATGCGGTCCCAGTCCGCCGTGCCGCTAAAATAATCCTGCGCCGTGCGGCCGTGTACCGTCAGCGCCGCCGCCCCCGAAGACTCGACCACCTGTGCCACGTCGATCGCGTTGATCCGGTCGCGCGTGCAGCCCAGGCGAATCTTCGCCGTCACGGGCGTCGGCGCACAAGCCGCCACCACGCGCTCGATGATCGCTTGCATCCGCTCCGGACACTTGAGCAGGTACGACCCGCTGTGCGCTTTCTCCGTCACCTGCTTGACGGGACAGCCGAAATTGATGTCGACGACGGACACCTTGAACTCGTGCGCCAGCTTCGCCCCCACCGCCGCCAGCGCCCCCGGGTCGTTGTCCCAAATCTGCACCGCCAGCGGCCGCGGCTCATCGACCACGCCCCAGAGCCGCTCCGGAATCGACTCCTTCACGTCCTCGATCCACAGAAACCCGCGGGCATGAACCATCTCCGTCGCCGGCAAACCAATCCCGCCAAACTCGCGGGCGATTTGTCGAAAGGCATAGTTCGTAAACCCCGCCATCGGCGCCTGCAAGATCGGCGGATCGACCACGACGGGACCGATCGAAAGCGGCCTCACCCGCGGCACGACATACGGCGGCGATTCGAGTACGGTGAACGTCACAGCGGCACTATCCAGCATCGCGAATTCGCAAGGGGCGCAGAACGCACAGCCGGCGTTCGTTCGTGGCAGTCGCTTTCCGCGCCGGAGCATCATGCCGCGCAGCGACAACCAGGCCGCATCCCTGCCGTACAATCTTGCACGAGACTCCGCCCAAAAAACGCGAGAAGTGTTGAATAATTCCCTCGCGTAGGTGGTACCGTGGCGCCTTTGGACTCGACGCGGCGCAGTCCGCCAGCGCCGAGCGCGCCGGCTCGCCACCGCGCCTCTCCACGTCAACGTTAGCGAACTTACCACATCCGCCGACGGAAATCCATGAAGTTTTTTACACCATCCGTACGTTTTTTTGGTCCCGAACCTTTGCCGCGGCACACGTTGCCTGTCCAGGAAAACCCCGTTGCTTGCCGCGGCCACTCGCATAGCGTTTTGGAGGTCGACATCCCGCTATTCGGCGGGTTACACTGGCGAATGGACATCGCGTTTCCGCCACTCCTTTCGTGAGGGCACGGGCCAATGTTCTCGACCATGATCCGCCGACTCGATTCTCCCACGCTCGCCGAGCGTTCCCGCCGCAGGCCTCGACAGGGCTTGCGCAAAGCAATCGCCCGCCCCCAGGCGAACCGGCCTCGCTATACGGAGCCGCTCGAACCGCGTTGTCTGCTCGCCATCGTCCCTCTCGTGTCCGAAACGACCCCGTCGCGCGGAATCGTCGCGACGGAGCCGATCTACGACGCCGTCGGCATCGACTGGACCGGCACCGACCCCGCGTTCGACGATTCCGAATGGACACCCTCCACCAGCGGCGGCCCCAACGGCATCGGCGCGCCGATTTCCGCCGGCGGCAAGTACGCCGGCTTCGCCAGCATCAATGCCGCCGCGATGGTCGGCGCGACGAATACCTCGTTCCTGCGGATTCCGTTCGCGCTCCCCAGCGCCGGAACGATTGCCGGTCTGACGCTCAAGATGCGATTCGACGACGCCTTCATCGCGTATCTCAACGGTGTCGAAGTCGCCCGACAGAACATCGCGAGCCCCGGCTATCCCGCTTGGGACGTGCCCGCATCGTCCTTCGGTTCCGATGCAACCGCGGTGTTCACGTCGTTCGACATCTCCGCGCACAGAACTGCCCTGCGCAGCGGCACAAACATCCTCGCCGTCCGCGGCTTCGACCGCCCGCAAGTCGGCAGTTTTCCGGTAACGCAGGACTTCGTCGTGCAAGCGACGCTCGACGCGGAAATCGTCAACGTTCCCCCGACGGCCAACGACGACGCGGCGACGACCGCGACCGATACGCCGGCGGTCATTAACGTGCTGGCAAACGACCTGCCGGGTGACGACCCGATCGACCCGACGACGGTCGAGGTCGTACAACCGCCCGCGTTTGGAACCCACGCGATCGATCCAAGCACCGGTGCTATTACCTACACGCCGGATGATGAGTTTCGTGGAGCAGACACGTTCACCTACCGCGTGCGCGATACGGCCGACATCCCGACACCAGATGGCCCGATGACGACGCTCGTGGTCGTCTCGACAACCGCGGCGCACCGTCGGCTCGTGCCAACGGCTGCGCAAGCCGCGACTTGGACTGGCTCCGGCACATTCGACGACAGCACGTGGCTGGTCGGCGCGGGCGGTGTTGGCTACGACACGGATGTGGCGGTCGACTATGAACCGTATATCCAAAACGGACTGGTGACGATGCAGAACGTCAACGGCTCCGTGTATGCACGGTATCCGTTTACGTTGATCGATCCCACGAAGGTCGTTGGGCTTCGGCTGCAAATGCGTTACGAAGACGGTTTCGTCGCCTGGATCAATGGGGTCGAGGTGGCGCGCGCCGGAGCGCCGACGCCGGCATTGTGGAACTCGTTAGCAAACGGCGGCGCGCGGAACGAGGCCGCGGCCATCGCCCAGACCGAGTTCGTCGTCGACCTCGCCGCAGCGGGTTTGGTTCTCAAGGACGGGGCGGGTGCAAACATCCTGGCGATTCAAGGTCTCAACGACACGTTGGGAAGCTCCGACTTGTTAATTCAACCGGAGTTGCTCGCCGATCTCGGCCCCACCGGTCGTTGGTCGAACGAGGCAACGGTTACGATAACCGTCCAAGGCGAGGGCCCGACGGCATTCGACGACGATGCCCAAACGACGGGTGTGGCCCCGGTTACGATTGCCGTTCTCGCGAACGACGAGATAGGCGTCCCGCCCAACGATTTCCCGCTCCGACCCGAGTCCGTGCAATTCGCGCAGCATCCCGCCAACGGCACGGCCACGATTGACCCGGTCACCGGCGAAATCACCTATCGGGCAAATCCCGGCTTCTTTGGTGAAGACAGCTTCCAATACACCGTCCGCGACGCCGCCCCTGTCGGCGGAGACGTAACAACGCTCGCCCTACTACCGCGGCGCTCGACCTGGAAATACCTGGACAACGGCACGAACCAAGGCACCGCTTGGAGAAGCGTCGACTTCGACGACACCGCCTGGGCGTCCGGTCCTGCCAAACTCGGGTACGGCACGAATCAGACCACCACCGTCGGTTACGGCCCAAACGCCAGCAACAAGTACATCACGACCTATTTCCGCACCACGTTTGACTTGGACGACTCAAGCGCCGTGCAAGACCTGAGTATTGCCGCCGACTACGACGACGGCATCGTCGTGTATCTCAACGGTCTGGAAGTCGCCCGCGAATCGCTGCCCGCCGGACCGATCACGTATCAGACGCTCGCCACCACACACAACGGTGGAAGCTTCCAGACGATCGGGCTGCTGACCTCCGAGCTATCGTCTTTGTTCCGGCCGGGAACAAACGTCGTCGCGGTCGAGATTCATCAGTCCTCGTTTAGCAGCTCCGACATCAGCATGGACGTGGAAATGGTCGCCACGATCCGCGGGCCAAGCGGCCGCCGCTCGAACGTCGCCACCGTGACCGTCGCCGTCGCTTCGACCAACGAGCCGCCGCAAGCAATCAACGACGCCGCGCTCACCAAAGTCGATCAACCTCTTCCGATCGATGTCCTGGCGAACGACGTGCCGGACGGCGCACCCATCGATCCCGCGACGGTAACGGTCATTGCCGGACCGACGCAAGGCAGCGTGACGATCGCTGGCAACGGACAGGTCGCATACACACCCGCGGCGTCGTTTGCCGGCGAAGACACGTTCACCTACACCGTTCGCGACACGGCCGGCCGCGAGTCGAACGTAGCGATCGTCTCGATCGACGTAGTCCCGAGCATCCCCCTGCCCGTCGACGACGATTACTACGTCGACGAAGACGACGTGCTGAATGTTTCGGCCGCATTCGGCGTGCTCAGCAACGACACGGACGACGGCGGCATCCTCGTGTCCGCGGCCCTGATTGAACCGCCGCTCCATGGCGCGATGACGCTCGATGCGGACGGCGGTTTTCGCTATGTGCCTGCGCCCGACTTTTACGGCGACGACCAGTTCCGTTACCGCGCAACCGATAACCACGGCGAGTCCGCAGGAGCGACCGCCACCGTGCGCGTTGCCCCGTCGCCCGACGCCCCCGTCGCGTTCGACGACGCTTTCACTACGACAGCCGGCACGCCCCTCGACGTCCTGGCCGCCCCGCTCGAACGCCGAATGCTCATTCCTGCCGAGGCACAATGGAGATACCTGGACGACGGTTCCAATCAAGGATCGGGCTGGCGGTCCTCGAACTTCGACGATTCCGCCTGGGCTTCGGGCAATGCGCAATTCGGGTATGGCGACGGCGACGAAACAACCGTCGTCCGCTTCGGCGACGACTTCAACAACCGCTACATCACGACCTACTTCCGCCGCGACCTCTTCCTGACGTCGACGGTAGGCATCCAGGCCGTGCGATTGGGTTTGCTCCGCGACGACGGCGCCGCGGTCTACCTCAACGAACAGCGCGTCGTGCTCAGTAATCTACCCACGTCCATCGGCTACGAGACGTTTGCTCAACGATCGGTCGCCGGCGACGAGGAAAACGCGTTTCAGGAGTTTCAACTCGCTCCCGAAACGCTCCAACCGGGAAGGAACGTCGTCGCCGTCGAGGTCCACCAGTCCAGCCAAGTCAGCAGCGACATGAGCTTCGATCTCTTCCTCGAGGTCGAGCTGGCCGGCCCGCGGGACGGCGGCGTGCTCCTCAACGATCTCGATGTCGACGGCGACGTGCTTTCGGCGACGTTGATTGCCTCGCCGATGAACGGCACGCTCGCTCTCCTGCCCGACGGCGGGTTCACGTATACGCCCAATCCCGGCTTCGTCGGGATCGACACGTTCAGATACCGCGCCATCGACGGACTTTCGCAATCGAATGTCGCGACCGTCACGATCGACGTGCGCGAGCCGACCGGATCGAACTCCGACCTCAACGCCGACGGACAAGTCGATCGCCGCGACCTCGCGCTCCTCGTCGCGAGTTTCGGCAAAGCGGCCGACGCCCTCGCCTCCGAGGGCGACCTCGACGGCAACGGCGCCGTCGGCCTGCATGACGCCATTACCCTGCGAAACGCCCTATCGCCCCCGCCCGCGCCTGCCGCCGCCGTCGTCGTCGCAAAGGCAAACGATCGGGCGATCGTCCAGACGACCGGCGTTCCCGGCGCGGCGCTTAAAGCCAACCACCGATCGCACCGGCCAATCCGCGCTGAGTCTCGCGCCCGGTTCGATGCCACAGATCGAGCGTTCGCAGCTACCGTCGACGCGGTGACGCCGTTCGCGGCCCTCCCGTCGCGGTTGTCAGCACGAGCACGACGCTGATCGGAATCGCCGGCGCCTACCACCTTTGTAGGATGGGCGAACGAAGTGAGGCCCAAATTCCTCGCTAACCGCGCCGCCCGCGGCCGCGATAGACCGCGCTCTCCGTGACGATGTAGTCCATGAACACGTCGTGTTCGCCGACCACGAGATCGTCGAACAACTGGCACTCGTAACACAGTCCGACGAGCGCACAATCTTCCCGCACGTTCGCCAGCAGCCGGTCGTAATACCCCTCCCCGTTGCCCATTCGCCCGCCTTCGCGGCTGAAGCCCACCCCAGGCGCCATCACGATATCTAGTTCAGTGACCGGCACTTCCTTACCCGGCTCGCCCCAGCGCGCGCGCGGCGGTTCGAGAATTTTCCACTTGCCGACGATCAGCTCGTTCATACTCTCCAAATGCCACAATCCGAGCTTGTTCGCCCCGTGCTCGTCGACGGTGCAATACGGCACAACGATCCGCTTGCCGCTCGCGAGCGCCGCCGGCAGCGTCTGCCGAGTCCGCAGCTCCGACCGGCAGTCGATATACCACATCGCCGTCCCCGCCCGCGCGTACTCCGGCAACTCCAAGAACCGCGCGATCGCCAATTCGCTCACCCGATCCTTGTCCGGCTGCGCATTCCGCGCATCGTAAGCCGCCCGCCGAATGGCAGCCTTCGGGTCAACGCGCTCGGTCTGGTCAATGCACGATTCGCTCACGGGACGGCCCTATTCGACGAGAACACCGCGTCCATCGCGGACGTGGCAGAATCGCCAAGATATCGGCGGCAGAGCGGCGCAACAACGGGCGATCTACTCGGCGGAACCTCTCGGCTGCGGACACTTCGCCGGTCCCCGGAACGGTTGATCGGCCGCCCGATCGGTCGTATCATAAGAAACGGCAACGACTTGCGCTATCGCTCTGCCCATCTTTCGCCGGCGTAGATCCGCTCGGGAATAAGTCCCGGCAATCCGCGCGATGAAGTCATTGTTCGGGGACGAGATCTGAGGCACAACCGGGGAGCCAATCCCCACCGCGGAGCTATGGCCTTTGGCTTTGAACCAAGCGGAGTTTCATCGGTTCGTCGCTGACCATGGACCCGCCTTGTACCGCATGGCTTACCGCATGGTGGGCGATCGGCACGAGGCGGAGGACTTGGTGCAGGAGGCGTATCGTTCCGCCTGGAAAAGCCGCCGCACCTATCAGCCCGACAGGAGCGAACGCGCCTGGCTGGCTTCGATTCTGCGGCGTCGGGCGATCGACCGCTGGCGACGCAAACCGGCCCCCGCCGTGCTGAGCGGCGAGGCGCCGCTGGAAGTCAGCGTCGACGGCGCCGATCCGGCAGGCCAAACCTTTACCGACGAAATGCAACATGCCCTGAACCAGTTGCCCCACGACCTGCGAGAAACATTGTTGCTCGTCGTGGTCACGGAACTGACCCACCAAGAAGCCGCCGACCTGCTCGGTGTCCCCCTGGGCACCGTGCTTTCTCGCGTGAGCCGTGCTCGCAGCCGACTTCGCGAGTTCCTCCTGGCGGCCACCCGCACGACCTAACGAAAACACGACCCGAAATGCCGGCGCACGCCCGTTGCGGCGTCGCGATGCGTTTCGTTTTTCGACCGAACCGCTTTCTCCTGCCGTCCCATGTCCGATTCATCCAACAACCCGAACCGCTGGATCGACGGTGAGCTGCGCCGCGTCCGCGTGCCCGATGGGCTGTTGGCTCGGCTCCGCAAGATCGCCGAGAACGGCGCGGACGACGCGCTCGACGAGCAGATTGCTGCGGTCGACTTGCCCGACGGCCTGCTCGCGCGACTGAGTTCGATAGTCGACGACGAACCGCTCGACCGCCGGATCAACGAGGTGCCGCTGCCGGACGGCTTGCTCGCGAGCCTTGCCCAGATTCCAGACGACGACTTGCTCGACGAAGCGATTCGCGACGTTCCCGTCCCCGGCACGCTCGTTCCCAGTGCGGCGGTCGCCGTGCGCAGGTCGGCGAGGCTTTCCGTGCTGCGGCAGCTTTCCGTCGCGGCCGCGGCAATGATCGCGGTGGGCGTGGCGTACTTCGCGTTGCTCGATCAATTCTCGGGCACGCTCGCGCCGGACGCGGCCAACCTCGCCCAAAACGCTCCCGAGTTGCCCCAAGGCGATGGCGATCCGTTTGCAATTCCCGACGAAGAGTTGCTCGACCCCGCGGTCTTGTCGCCCGCCGCGCCCGTCGACGTGCTCGCGGATGCCGATCTCTGGGGCAGTGGAACCGCATCGGCGGATGCGACCATCCGCGATCTCGTCGCGAGCGTCGATCGGCAGCTTCGCCGGCCGTCGGCGTTCGAGATCGCGTCGAGTTGGCCGACGGACGACGGCCGCGGCACGCTGCAAGGCGCCGCGCCGCACGCGCTCGATTTGCCGCCGCTCGAAGCGGCCCGCCCCATCGCCGCGCACGGCGTGTCGCCGCCGACAGCGCCGAACTACGACCGCATAACCTTGGCCCGTTTGGGCGTGCATCCGTTCGTCGATCCGGCGGCCCATCCGCTGCTCGAATCGACCGCCGCGCCCTTGGTTCGTAGCACGAGGTCATTCGACGCGCTCCGCTGGCGGTTGCACGAGGAACAGCTCGCCCGCCGGGCCGGCCAGCCGCGTCCGGAAACGCCCAGCGTTTTCTCGTCGGCGAGCGTGCGCGTGCGGACCGAAGAATTCCTCGCCGCGATGCGGTACGACTTCCCACCGCCGACGGTGGGCGCCCTCGCGATCCGCACGGCGGCCGGCCCTTCGCCCTTTGCCGCGCCTAACGTCCGTTTGCTCCAGATCGGCGTACAGTCGAAAGTGCTTGCGTCATCGAGCCGTCCGCCCGTCGAGTTGACGATCGCCGTCGACGTGTCGCGGCGAATGGCGTCGCTCGGCCGGCTCCAGATCGTTCGCCAGGCGCTCCGCGACGTGGTCGATCGCCTGCGGCCGGAAGACCGCGTGTCGCTGGTCGCCGCCGGTTCGACCGAACGCGTGCTGGTCGACCGCGTCGCGCCGAGCAATCCGCTGCTGCGGCGGGCGATCGCCGAACTATCCGTCGAACCGACCGCGACGTTGCCGAGCGTCCTCGTCCGCGCGTCGGCAGTCGCCCGCAAGACGACCGCCGATGAATCCCGATCGTCGTCGCGACGGCAATTGGTCGTGTTCGCCGACGCGCCGACGTTCGTCTCGCCGGTGCAGCGCTCCGAATGCCGCCGCGCTTTGGCGGCCGCCGCGGCCGACGGCATCGCCGTCTCGATCGTCGACGTGTCGCAATCCGCCTCAACGGACGCCGACCTCGCGAGCCTCGCCGAAGCGGCCCATGCCAAGCTCTCGCGCGTCGCGTCCGTCCCCGGAGCGAGCCGCGCGCTCGACGAAGCACTGTTCGCGCGCTCGACGGTCATCGCCACCGACGTCGAGCTGTCCGTGCGGTTCAATCCGCGGTCCGTCGCAGCGTATCGGCTCGTCGGCCACGAGGCGACGCTCGGCCTGCCGACCGCGCCGGCCAAGATCTCGCTCCACAGCGGCGAATCGGCCGTCGTCCTCTTCGAGGTAATCCTCCGCGACGACGGCACGAACGACGTGGGCGTCGCCGAACTCGAATGGACCGACTCCGCGTCCCCCAAGCCGCAACTGCTCACGCAGCCGATCAGCCGCGTGCAGTTCGCCAACTCGCTGGCCGAGTCGTCGATCTCGCTGCAAGCCGCGGCCGTCGCCGCCGAAGCGGCCGAAATCCTCCGCGGCGCCCGCGCCGCCGCGCCCTCCGGCGAACATTCGCTCGACCGCACCCTGGAAGTCGCTCGGGCAGTCCATCCGCGGCTCCGCGAGCAGACCGAGTTCCGCGCCCTGGTCGAGTTGATCGACCTGGCGCGGCAAAGCGGCCTGGGGCGCAGTTCACCGTAGCGCAAAATTGACCGGATGAGATACCCGTTTTCCAGGTGCTTGCCGGGTCGAAATCGACTTCCTATCGTTTATACTGGAATGGACACTTCTACTCGACGGTAGCCGCGCGCGTAGGGACCCGCCGGCCAAGTCACCGTAAGGAACAGGAACATGAAGACCGCCCGCGCTTGGCGTATTGCCATAGGTTTCCCGCTCCTGGCGGCGTTCGCGTCGCTTTCCGTGCCCGCGGCGGCCGGCGAACCCGCCGCCGAGTTTCTCAAAGCGCTCCGCCAGGCCGGCTATCACGACATCGCGCTCGAATACCTCGAAAAGGCCAAGACCAGCAAGGCGTTCGACGACGAGTTCAAAGCGAACTTGCCCTACGAGCTCGGCTCGACGCTGATCGACCTGGCCCAGGTCCAGCGAATCGAGCGGACCCGCGACGACTACTTCAACCGCGCCATCGCCGAATTCACGAACTTCATCAAGGCCAACGCCGGCAAGCCGCGGGTCAACGACGCCCGCAACCGCTTGACCGAGCTCAACGTGATTCGGGCCTTGAGCCGCATCGATCGCGCCGCCACGCCCGGCGCCGACAAAGCGAAGCTGCTCGGCGAAGCCAAGGCGTTCTTCGACGAAGCCCAAAAGATCGTCGACGAGCAAATGAAGGAAGCCGACGCGGCGTTCGCCAAGTTCAAGGGCTTCGACCCCAAGAAAGACAAGGACAAGGAAGGCGAGCACAACGCCGCGCTGTTCGACGTGGTCTGGTCGCGGTTGCAGGGCGGCCAGGTCGAATACTTGCGAGCCAGGCTCCACGCCGTCGGCAGCAACGAACACACGGCCCAACTCAAGAAGGCCGCGGCCGGCTTCAACAAAATCTACACCGACTACCAGAAGCTCTACTATTACGGCTCGATGAAGGCCCGGCTCAGCGAAGGCCGCTGCTACCAGGACATGGGCGACGTCAAGCAGGCCGCCACGCTCTACGACGAATGCTTGGGCGCGCCGGCCGACCCGGACATCTTTCGCGATCTGAAGACGAAGGCGTTCGTCTACGCCTGCGAAGTGTGGATCGACCCCAAGGTGAACAAGGCGGAGTCGGCATCGGAGCGCGGGGGCGAGTGGCTCATCCAAGCCCGCCCCAACGAGTTGAAAGATCACGACTGGCTCGCGCTGCGATATTTCGTCGCCCGCTCGAAGGAAGAGATCGTCAAGAAAGCCACGAACCCGAAGGCCACGAAGGAAGAGTCCGCCGCGGTGAACCCCGCGATGCGCCAACAGTTGATCTCGGACGCCATCAGCATCGTCCGCCCCGTCGCGGCGAACCCTAATCCCTATCGCACCAAGGGCCAGGAACTGCTCGATCGCCTCGCGGGGCAAGAGTCGAAGAATCGCGAAGAGCCGAAGACGTTTGCCGAGGCCAAACAGCGCGGCGACGACCTGTTCGGCTCGCTCCCCTCCAAGATGTTCCTGTTGGACAAGCTCAAAGAAGACCTGGCATTGCCCAACAACCCGCCGGAGGAGATCAAACGCATTAAGGACGAATTGGCCGCGGCCGAAAAGGCGATCACCGAGATGCAGCCGCAGGTGATCGACTTGTATCGCCTCGCCCTCTCGCTCGCTCGGCCCACCGACAAGCTCGACGACGTCAACACGGTCCGGTTCAACCTCTGCTTGATCTACTACCAGCAGGACAAGCTTTACGAAGCCGCCGCGATCGGCGAGTTCCTGCTGCGGCGCTATCCGCAAAGCCCCGGCGGACGCAACGCCGCCAAGATCGCCCTGGCAAGCTGGTCGAAGCTCAACGGCCTGCGGACTCAGAAAAAGGAAGACAACAAGTTCGAGCTGGCCCGCATGGCCGGCGTCGCCCGGCTGATTCTTACCACCTGGACCGACAAGGAAACCGCCAACGACACGAACGTCCTGATCGCCAACATCTACATCGAACAGGGCGACTACGCCAAGGCCGAGGAACATCTGAATAAGGTGGCCGACGAGTTTCCCAAGAAGGCCGCCGCGATGATGTCGCTCGGCCAGGCCCTGTCTCGGGAATACTTCACCAAAAAGCGGCTCCCCGACGGCGAACGCCCCGCCGATGCCGAACTCGAGGCCCTCATGGCCAAGGCCCAGGCCCTGATCGAGGGCAGCATCAAGCAGATGGAGGACCAAGGCGCGGTGACGCCGAACCTCGTCAACGCCGCCTACACGCTCGCCCAAATCTATATCGACGACGCCAAGCAAGCGAAGGCGATCCCGCTCGTCGAACACGCCAAATACGGGCCGCTCACGCTGCTCGAAGCCAACAGCCCGCTCGTCCAAGAGCCAAACTTCAAGCATCCCGATTTTGCCATCGCCACGTATAACTTGGCGCTGCGGGCGTACATCGGTTCGATCGGCGACAATCCGGAAGTCATGGCCAAGGCCGAAAAGACGATCGGCAAGCTCGAAAAGCTGGTCGACACCGAAGCCCTGCTCTTTTCCTACACGCGGATGGCCCTGGAGCTCAAGAAGCAACTCGCCGCCGCGCCCGAAGCGCAAAAGCAGAGCATCGCCTCGGGCTATTCCAAGTTCCTCGCCAAAATGCGCGACGGCGGCAATGCGAACAAGTACGACACGCTCGCCTACGTGCTCAAATCGTTCGAAGGTCTCGCCGAAGGCTTCACCGACGAAGGCAAACCGCTATCCGCCCAGGCCAAGGGCTATTACGCCGAAGCGGTAAAGACCGGCGAAAAGATCGTCTCGCTCGCCGACGAGAAGAAGCTCGATCCCGCGCCGGACGAAATGAAGATGCTCGCCGTGCGGGCGGTGCTCGCCAAGTGCGCCAGCCGCACGGGCCAGTTCGACACGGCCCTCGACATGTACGAAGCGATCCTCGGCGCCAAGCCGTACATGCTCAGCGTCCAGGTCGACGCCGCAATGGCCTATCAGCAGATGGGCCGCGAGGACTCGAAATACTACAAATACGCCCTCAGCGGCGGCCGGCCGGGAGCGCCCTCGGGCGAGAAACCGAAAATCTGGGGCTGGACGCAAATCTCGAAGGTCACGCTCAAGAACGCCAAGTACATCGACACGTTCCACGAGTCGCGCTACCAGATGGCCGTGTGCTACTACGAGCTGGGCCGCGTGACCGAGAAAGAGAGCACGAAGAACATCTACCTCAATAACGCCAAGAAGGCCACGATGGCAATCTACCGGCAGTTTCCCACGATGGGCGGTCCGGAACTCAAGGCCAAATACGACCGGCTCATGAAGTTGGTGCAGAAGGAACTCGGCGAAAAACAGCAGGGCCTGGCCGAATTCGGCCCGCCGCCCGCGGCAACCGATCAGGCGGCCAAGTAGCGTGGCCGGCCGACGACGCCGCAATAAGTCGCGGCCGCTGTGGCGAAAGGAGAGAGGTTGGAGGTTAGAGGTTGGAGGTTAGAGGTTGGAGGTTGGAGGTTCGCGCGGCGGTTGGGCCGGGTCTGCCTCGTGGTCTGTGATCTGAATTCTCAGATTTGAGATTTCCGATTCGAGATTCCACATTTCCCGCTCGCAGGACAACTCATTCATTTCCGCAATCCGTTTCGAGGAACAGCAGATGCGTTTGCACTCATTCATTCTGGCAACGGCGGCAGTCGCCGCTTCGGCCGCTTCGGCACTGGCGATCGACGAAATCGTTCCCGTCGGCGATCAAAAGGTCATGTTGGCCAAGAAGGTGACCGTCGGCCGCGACGAGATCACGGTTATTGACGGGCAAAACCGGGAATCGAAAATGCCCGTGGCCAACGTGCTATGGGTGAAGTTCGGCGGCGAGCCGAACGAGCTTTCGGACGGCCGCGAACAGGCCCGCCGCAACGGCAAGTACGAGGAAGTGCTTGCCTCGCTCTCGAAGCTGAAAAAAGCCGAAGTCACGCCGCCGGAAGCGCAGGCCGACGTAGCGTTCTACATCGCCCTGTGCAAGGCCAAGTTGGCCCTCGTCGGCAAGGAGACCATTCAGAACGCCGGCCAGGCGCTGGCCGGCTTCATCAAGGATTACCCGGACCATTACACGTTTTATGAAGCCAATGAGTTGCTTGGCGACTTGTCGCGGGCGAGGAAGGACTACGCCAACGCGGTGAAATTCTACGCCCAACTGGCGAAGAACAAGGACATGGCCGTCCGAGCGAACGCCCTCGTCGGCTGGACGCACCTCGAACAGGACAAGCCCGACGATGCCGCCAAGGCCTTCGACGCGGCTCTGGCCGACCGGTCCACGGGCGAAGCGGCCGAGGCCCAAAAACGCCTCGCGGCGGTCGGCAAGGCGGCCTGCGTGGTCGCCAAGGGTCAGGCGGCCGAAGCCGTGAAACTCGTCGAGGACGTGATCGAAAAGAGCCCGCCCGAAGGGCTCGACGCCCGGATGTACAACGTCCTCGGTTCGGCCCAGGCCAAGAACAACGACGCCAAGGCGGCCGTCATGGCCTACCTGCACGTCGACCTCATGTACTCGCAAGACCCGGCCGAGCACGCCGAAGCCCTGGGCAACCTCAAGGAGCTTTGGAAGCAAATCGGCCAGCCCGAACGGGGCGAAGAGGCCAATCGGCGGCTCCAGCGGCTCTATCCGACGAGCGTTTGGGCGAAGAAGTGAGCAGGGGTCAGGGAGCGGGGGTCAAGGAGCGCTTGTTGTGCCGCGGTCTCTCGATCGCGGCACGCCACGCACGTACCGTTTTGCAGTTTTCCGCATTCCGGTTGCCCACCGCTTTGCGTCGGCGAATGCGGCTGGTTACACTACAAGTTCGTCCCGTACATCGGTAACTTTCCGGCTGGTCGGGCGATTCCTCGGAACACACATGCGTTTTCTTTCAGTCTTCTCGGAGGGTCCGATGCGGCGTTTCTCGAATGGTGGCCGGCTTCGCGCGGTGGCCATGCTGGCCTTGATGTTTGCCTGGGGTGCGGCGGCGTTCTCCGCCATCACGTTCGTCGCGCCGGCCGCCGTTCAGGCCCAAGACGAAGAGACGGCGACCCAAACCGAGGAAGAAGCCGCGGCCGATTCGGCCAGCTCGGAAAAGGAGAAGCAAAAGAACCTGCTCACCTGGTTCTTGGGCGCGCTCGGCTGGGATTATACCACAGCCTTTCTTGCAATCTCGTTCTGGTTCGTGGCGCTCTTGGTGATGTGCATCTTGATGCTCCGCCGCGACACGATCTGCCCGCCACAACTCGCGGAATTGATGGAAGCCCACCTCAACGAGAAGCGCTATCAGGAAGCCTTCGACCTCGCCAAGAGCGACGATTCGTTCTTGGGCATGGTCCTCGCCGCCGGCATGGCCAAGCTCCAAAGCGGTTACGGCAAAGTCGTCGAAGCCATGCAAGAGGTCGGCGCCGACGAAGGCATGAAGATGGAACAGAAGCTCGGCCACATTGCCCTGATCGGCACGATCAGCCCGATGGTCGGCCTCTTAGGCACCGTGCACGGCATGGTGATCTCGTTCATGGAAATCGCCGTTTCGGAAGCGACGCCCAGCCCGTCGAAGCTTGCCGGCGGTATTTCGACGGCCCTCATCACGACCCTGGTCGGCCTGCTCCTGGCGATTCCGGCCGTCGCCGCGTTCGCGTTCCTCCGCAACCGCATGAACCGGATGATGCTCGAGGCCAGCATGATTGCCGGCAACCTGATGGGCCGATTCGAAAACGTCGGCGCGAAGAAGTAATCGCCGTTCGTTGCATGCGTTGAGCCGTCCTCCGTTCTCCGTCCGTCCTGCCGAGCAGTCGCAATGGGAATCCAACTTCGAAAAGGCGAAATGCCGTCGGCCGAAATGGACATGACGCCGATGATCGACATGGTGTTCCAGTTGATCGCGTTCTTCATGATGCTGATCAACTTTTCGCAGGCCGAGACCAACAAGCGGATCGAGTTGCCGCTCTCGGCCCTGGCAATTCCAGTCGAGGACACGGACGACCACAACTTCATCACGCTGCACGTCGACGACAAGAACGAAACGATCGTCATGGCGGCCGACGACTACTCGCTGACCACGCTCGAAGGAGCGCTCGCCAAACGCCGCAGCGAATTGGAAAAGGACAAACTCGACACGAAAAAGACGCGGATCGTCATCCGCGCCGACCGCAAGGCCCAAACCGGACTGGTCCAGGAGGTCATCGGCACGTGCCAAAAGGTCGGGTTCGAGAACTTCAAGCTCCGGGCCGAACAGGATCGGAAGAAATAGCCCGCGAACGCGTCCCTCCTCGATCCAGAGGCGACGACCGTTAGCAAGGACATCCCCCGTCATGTCGCTCAAGCTCAAACGCACCCAAAGCCACGATAAAGTCGAGCAGCAGATGACGCCGATGATCGACGTCGTCTTTCAGTTGCTCGCGTTCTTTATCATGACGTTCAAGATCGTCAGCCCGGAAGGCGACTTCGGCATTCGGATGCCGTCGGCCAAGCCGCAGGAATCCGTCGCGGACGTGCCGCTTCCGCCCGTGAAGATCGCGCTCAAGGCGGACGCCGCCGGTAAGCTCCAGTCGATCACGATCAACCCCGGCACGGCCGACGCCCGCAACTTCGGCACGGACATGCGGCTGCTCAGCAATTGGGTGATCAATTACCTCGGTTCCGACCGCGGCCCGAACAGCCTCGCCAAGACCGTCGAAGCGGAGCTCGCGTGCGATTATCGGCTGCACTACGGCCACACGATGGCGGCGGTCGCGGCCGTCTCCGGCTATCTCGACCCTTCGACGAACACGCCGATCTCGCTGTTCGAGAAGGTCAAATTCTCCCGCCCGCAAAAGCGCCCGACGCCATAATGCCGTTTGCCGGCGACGGCAATGGCATTCTGCCTTCTTCATTTTGCCTTTTGCATTTCCTTCTCGCGTCTCGCCGTGCCTTCCCGGCTTGGCTATCATAGTCCGGTCGCGTGGGGTCGCCGTCGGCGACGACATTTCCTTCGATCGGAAGCACCGAGCCATGCCGCTCTCGAAGCACGTGGGACTTTGGCCGACCGTCGCCGCCGCCCTGACGATCGCCGCGCTCGTGCCGCCGGGTTGGACGGACGCCGCAAGAACCGTTGAACCGTCCGCCGCGGAGTCACGCCCGCCTGCCTCGCCGGAACCGGCCGCTGCTGCTGCCGAAACCGACCGCTCGCCGGTCGATCTCATCGTCGCTCCCGACGAATCGTGGGCGATCTCCGTCAACGCATCCTCGGGCACGGCGACGCTGATCGACTTGACCGCCGACCAAGGCGAAGCCGCGACCGCGCCCCGAATTCTCGACGAGCAACCGGTCGGCGAACTGCCGAGCGCCGCCGCGCTCGCGCCCGACGGCAAGCACGTTCTCATCTCCGCCGCCCGTTCATCGGCGATCGCGGTGTTCGAAGTCGCCGACCGCCGACTGAAGCCAGTCGCGAAGATCGCCGTCGGCCACGAACCGCGCGGCATCGCCATCGCGCCGGACGGACGCACGGCCTACGTCGCGCTCGCCGCCGAAGACAAGGTCGCCGTCGTCGACCTCGCCGAGCGCAAAAAGGTGGCCGACATCGCCGTGGGACGCTGGCCGCGCTATCTGTGCCTGTCGCCCGACGGCTCGCGGCTCGCCGTCGGTTGCAACGGCTCGGGCGGCGTGTGGATGATCGACGCGGCCGCGCGCTCGGTGCTCTTTACGAAGACGTTTGGTGGCCTGAACCTCGGCCACATGGCGCTCGCTCCCGACGGCCGCGGCGTCTGGTTTCCCTGGACGTTTTACGGACAACGCGAAACCTCTCCCGGCAGCATCCGCGCCGGTTGGGTGATGGCCAGCCGCCTGGGCATCGTGTCGTTCGACGAGCAAGTCGAGCCGCAGGGCCTCTCGCTCGATCCCCGCGGCGATGCCGTCGCCGACGTGTACGGACTCGCGCTGTCCGCGGACGGCAAGCGGGCAATTGTCGCCGCCGGCGGCACGCACGAGCTGCTCGTGCTCTCGGCCGACGCGCTGCCGTTCCTCGGCATCGGCGGCAGCGAACACATGGATCGCGATCTCGCCCGCGACCGCGCGCGTTTCCGCCGGATCGCGCTCGGCGGCCGGCCACTGGGCGTGCGGTTCGCCCGCGACGGGAATCGCGCGTTCGTCGCCAACTACCTCCGCAACGGCATCCAAATCGTCGACCTCGCCGAGCGCAAAATCGCGGGCGAAATCGCCCTCGGCGGAACGACGGAACCGGCGACCGCGGCCCGCCGCGGCGAGGCAATCTTCCACGACGCCAATCGCTGTCTCGAAAACTGGTATTCCTGCCACACCTGCCACTTCGACGGCGGTCCCAACGCCGAAACGATCGACACGTTCAACGACGGTTCCTCGGGCACGTACAAAACGGTTCCCGCTCTCTACAACATCGTCGAAACGGGTCCCTGGACGTGGCACGGCTGGCAGAAGGACCTGCACGAATCGGTGAGCGGTTCGTTCGCCACGACGATGCGCGGCCGCAAGCCCACCGCGGAAGAAGCGGCCGACATCGTGGCGTACCTGCAAACGCTCCGCCCGCTGCCCAATCCGCATCGCCCGGCCGACGGCAAGCCGAGCGAAGCCGCCCAGCGCGGCGAGACCGTCTTCGATTCGCCGAAAGCGGGCTGCGCCAACTGCCACGACGGACCGCACTACACGGACGGCGAAATCCACGACGTCGGCCTCGGCCGCAAGAACGATCGCTATGAAGGCTACAACACCCCTTCGCTCGTCGACGTCCAGCGCCGCATTCGCCTGTTGCACGACGGCCGCTCGCGAACGCTCGAACACCTCCTCACCGGCCCGCACAACCCGGCGAAGGTCACCGGCGACGGCGAGCTTTCGGCCGAAGAGCGCGCGGACCTGATCGAGTATCTCAAATCGCTGTAACCCCGGCCGCGCTCGTTTGGCAATGCACGGCCGCCGCTCGCAGATTGCGGCCGCTCGCCCATAAAGCTTCTTATCCGCCTGCCACGGGCTGCAGCAACATGATTTCGTCGCCCTCGGCGAGCGGCGCGTCGTCGTAGCCGGCGACAGCGCCCAGATGCTTGCCCGAATGAACGACGAGCGTGCTCGCGGGCAGTTTGCCTTCGCCGAATTCCGCCTGGATCGCTGCGAGGGCCGCGGAAACCGTTGCCCCCGCGGCGAGGTCGAGCCGTTCGGGAAGTCGTGCCGCGTCGTACCCTCGCCCCGTAAGCACGATGCGAATCTTCATGGCGATGCTTTCTCGCGGAAGGTTGTCGATTAACGATTTGGACTTGACGCTGAGCAGACGGGACACGCGGCATTGCGCCGCAGCGCTACAAGCGAGGGAATTCCGCGCAGGCCGTCGTAGACCAACATCCTGCCGAAGAGCGGTTCGCCGGTTCCCGACAGAATCTTGATCGCTTCGAGCGCGGCGAGCGAGCCGATCGTCGAGGAGATCGCGCCGACGACGGGAAAGAACTCCTCGAACGGCGGCTCTTCGGGATACACGCACGCGAGGCAGGCGGTTTCGCCGGGCCGGACGACGATCAGCGTGCCGCCGAGTCCCCACTGGGCGGCGTCGACGAGCGGCTTTCCCGCGCGCACGGCGGCGCGATTGAGCCGCAGGCGTTCGGCAAAGTTCGGCGGCGAGGCGATCAGCAGGTCGCACCGCTCGGCCAGGGCGTCGGCTTCGGCGTCGTCCGGTTCGTGGTCGATCGACTCGACCGCGACGAAGCGGTTGAGTTCGCGGAGCCGGGCCGCGAAGTGCTCGGCCCGCAAGCGGCCGATGCCGGTTTCGCTGCCCAGCACCTGGCGATTCAGGTCCGCCGAGATCATCGCTCCGCCGTGGGCGATGATGACGCGGCCCACGCCGGCCATGACGAGCGCTTGCGCCGCCGGTCCGCCCATGCCGCCGACGCGCGTCACGAGCACGGTGGAACGCTTGAGCCGCTCTTGGCCTGCGCGCGAGAGCACGCCCGGACCAATCTGTCGGGCATAGCGTTCCCATTCGGCCGCGGAGAGAGACATGGAACAAGCCGGAGGCTGGAGGCGGGAGGCCGGAGACGGAAGGCGGGAGGAAGCGAGGCTGAGGTGAATTGTGAATGGAGTCGGCCAATTCGGATGTCGTGGGAGATCAACGCCAATTGTGGTTGGAACGCGGCAATTTGGAAACCGCAAAGTCGCGAAGCCCAGCGGGGCGAAACGGGCGATCCGCGGCCGAATCCCAGTCGACTTTTCCCCGCCCAGCGGCCAGAATAGCGGCGATGGCAAGTGTTTGTCGTCCCGCGCCCCACGCCCCGCGCCCCTCGCTCATCGCCCCCATGCTCACGCTCACCGCCCCCGCCGTGCGTCTTTGCGACCGCGTTTCCCGGCGCGAGATGTTGCACATCGGCGCACTGGGAGCGGCGGGGTTAGGATTGGCCGACTTGATGCGGCTTCGCGCGACGGGCAGCGAGAACGCTTCGGCCCGTCCAAACGCGCAGGGTAAAGCCAAGGCGTGCATCGTGCTGTTTCTCATGGGCGGGCCGCCACAGCATTCGACCTGGGACCCCAAGCCCGATGCCCCCAGCGAAGTCCGCGGCGAGTTCAAGCCGATTTCCACCGGCGTGCCGGGAATGCAGATCGGCGAGCTCCTCCCGAAAACCGCGGCGCTCGCCAAGCACCTCTGTCTGGTGCGGGCGATGCGCACCGGCGACAACGCCCATTCCTCGAGCGGCTATTACATGCTCACCGGGCATCCGCACGTCCCGATGAACATGGAGAACGCCAATCCCGGCGCGCCGAACAATTGGCCGAACTTCGGCTCGGTCCTGCGGCGGCTCGCGACGAACGCGCGGTCGCTGCCGGCCGCCGTCCGCTTGCCGCATCATATCTTCAACACGGACGGCTCCGTCTGGCCGGGGCAAGACGCGGGCTTTCTGGGCAGGGCGCTCGATCCGTGGATGTTTCGATGCGAGCCGGCGTCGCCGGAGTTTCGGATACCCGAGTTCACGCTCTCGGCCGACGTAACCGCCGACCGGCTCCACGCGCGGCGGTCGCTGCTCGCGCAGCTTAACGACCACCGGGCGAGCGTCGAACAGAGCGACGCGCTGGCACCTTACGACGCCGCCACACGGCAAGCGTTCGACTTGCTCACCTCGGAGCGTTCGCGGGCCGCGTTCCGGCTCGACGACGAATCGCCCGCGTCGCGCGATCGGTACGGCCGCACGCAATTCGGGCAAAGCGTGCTCCTGGCGCGGCGACTCGTCGAAGCGGGCGTGCAACTCGTGCAGGTCAACTGGTTCCGCGGACCGGAAGAGCCGAGCGACGCGCCCTGCTGGGACTCGCACACGAAGGAAGCCCATCGCCTCCGCACGGCGCTCGTGCCGCCGTTCGACCAGGCGTTTTCGGCCTTGCTGGGCGATCTTGTCGAGCGCGGAATGCTCGACGAGACGCTCGTCCTGTGCCTCTCCGAATTCGGCCGCAGCCCGAAGATCAACGCGGCGGGCGGACGCGACCATTGGGGCAATGTGTTTTCGATCTGTCTTGCCGGCGGCGGCATCTGCGGCGGACATATCCACGGCACTTCGGACGCGGTGGGTGGCGAACCGCACGACGGGACCGTACTGCCCGCCGATTTGCTCGCGACGCTGTTTCAATGCCTTGGGTATGCGCCGTCGACCGAAATGCACGACGCCCTCGGCCGGCCGTTTCCCATCGCCCGCGGCGAGCCGATCCGCGGGATTCTCTCCTGATGATCGGCCGCCGACCGTCATCGCCTCGAAGTGACGAACCTACGAAACGGCGACTGCCGCGCGGGCCGGTTTCCAGTCGACGAGGTGCAGATCGACGGACCGCCGTCCGCGGAAGTGATTGACGACCGGGCGGTAAGCGACCGAAATCGGCCCGTCGAGCGCGGCCATTTCGTCGGCCCATTCGCCTTGACCGAAGGCCACGGCCCGCGCGGTGACGCCGTGGTGCCGCAGCGTAAGCGAGACGTGCCGACCGCCGTCGCCCATTCGTTTCGGCGGCTGCGCGAGTTCGACACCCGTCGTCGCCAGCACGGGTCGGGCGTTGCCATTGCCGAACGGGGCCAGCCGCTCCAATTGCTCGACGATGTTGAGCGTGAGCGAAGCCAGCGGCGTTTCCGCGTCGATCGAAAGCTCCGCAATACGTCCTTCTGGTTTGATCAGCCGTGCGGCGTGCTCGCAGAACTCGGCTCGAAACGCCGCGAGGTTGCTTTCTTCGACCTTGAGTCCCGCAGCCGCCGCGTGGCCCCCGTGACTCACCAGATGGTGCGAACACGCGGCCAGCGCGTCGTGCAGATCGAACCCGGGCACGCTCCGCGCCGAGCCTTGGCCCGGCTTGACGCCGAGCTTGTCGAGCGAAATTACGACCACGGGCCGATGAAACTTTTCGACCAACCGGCCCGCGACGATGCCGATCACGCCGGGGTGCCAGTCGTGATCGGCGAGGACGAGCGCGGCGTCCCCATCGGGATCGAAAAACTCCTTCGCTTGCTTCGACGCGGCGAGCGTGATGCTCCGTTCCAAGCTGCCGCGGCTGTTGTTGAGCTCGTGGACGTATTCGGCGAGTGCTTGTGCGCGCTCCGGCGAATCGGTGGCGAGCAGTTCGACGGCGAGGAGCGCTTGCCCGAGTCGGCCCGCGGCGTTGAGCCGCGGGCCGATCGAAAACGCGAGGTCTTCGCTCGTTAGCAGCGGCTTATCCGCGAGTTCGCACACGCGCATCAGCGCGGCAAGTCCGGGCGTCGGCTGTTGTTTGAGACTATTGAGTCCGTGGGTCACGAGTACGCGGTTTTCGTCGACCAGCGGAACGACGTCGGCGACCGTGCCGATGGCGGCCAGGCCGACGGCTTGCAGCAGGAACGCCTTCATCCGTTCGCCGACCCGCTTTGCGCCGCTGGCGTGCTGACACAACGCCCAGGCGAGCTTGAAGGCCACGCCCGCGCCGCAGAGTCCGGCGAAGGGATAGCTATGCCCCGGCAGTTGCGGATGGACGAGCGCCGCCGCTTCCGGCAGTTGCGGACCGAGCGCGTGGTGGTCGGTAATGACCAGTTCCAGGCCGAGTTCGCGGGCGGTTTGGGCTTCGCGGACGCTCGCGATGCCGCAATCGACCGTTACGACGAGCTTGGCCCCGCCCGCGGCGATGGTCCGCAAGGCGTCGTCGTTGAGTCCGTAGCCTTCGTCGAAGCGGCTCGGAATGTAGTAACCGACATTCGCGCCGAGGAGCGTCAGGCAGCGATAGAGCAGGGCGGTGGCCGTCACCCCGTCGGCGTCGTAGTCGCCGTAGATGACAATCCGCCGCTTGTCGGCGACCGCGGCGGCGATTCGCCCGGCGGCGAGCGAAACGCCGGGCAATTCCTCGGGATCGCGGAGCGTGTTGAGCTTTGGGTCGAGAAACTGCCGCGCGGCGACCGGATCGGTCACGCCGCGGGCAACGAGCAGTTGGGCGATGATCGGCGACACGCCCGCCGAACGTTCCATGTGAGCGATTCGCTCGGCATCGTGCGGATGGAAACGCCAGAGTTTGGCCATAGCGTCCTGCCTGTCGTGTGTGCCGGCGCGGTTGGGAAATCTGCCGCATGAAATTGAAACAAAAGGCACGCGGCAAGACAACCCGCCGCGGCCCGCGCATTGAATTGGCGCGTGGGACAGCTATGCTTGGAGGACCGCTTAAGACCCCGTCCCCGTACTGTGGGAGGCGAATCCTCTCGCCGAAGCGTCGGTTTGGACTCCGATCGGCGAGGAGATTCGCTTCCGACAGAATTCGGTTTTACGATGAGCACTCGTTGAAATGTTCGCACGTGCGACCCAACGTGCTGGAGGACGAACATGAACCGATTCCTGTGTATTGCGGCGCTCGTGCTAAGCTCCGCCTCGCTTGCTTTGTCCGTGTGGACCCATTCGCAAGCGGAGGCTCGGGTGGAACGGGCGTTGGAGAAACGCGAGCGGGCGTTGGTCGAGAAGTGGAAGCCTCATTTTGTGAAGGTATTCCACGAGTTCGACACCCCCAACCGGTACCATGATCCGCAGACGATCGATGATTTGTTTCAACCGTTGATGGACTTGATCGCCAAACTCGGCAGCAGCGGCTGACCTCGCCTCGGCGTATCAAACCCGTTCCATGTCGCGTTCGAGAGAAGAATTCCATGCCGCGCTCGCCACAACACTTGCAGCCACACGCGATCTTGCGCACCGTTGTCAGGGCCGTTCTCGTCTTCGCGTTTTGTGGTTGGCTGACGACCACGGCCACAGCGCATGACGGACCGCAGGCCATCGACGTGACGATTCCCTCGCCCGTCGCCGACGTGGCGGGCACGTTGCTGCTGCCACGCGCTCACGACAAGGTTCCGTGCGTGGTGATCGTCGGCGGGACATTGTCGCACGACCGCAATGGCAAGCTGTTCGCCAAAGGCGCTCCCGAGCGCGACGCGCTGCGGCGGTTGGCCGAGGCATTGGTCGTCGCGGGGTATGCGAGCCTGCGATACGACACGGTCGGCCACGGGGGCAGCAAGTCGAGAACCGACTGGACCGGTTCGTACACGGACGAAGCCCGCGTCGTTGCGGCGGCGATCGACTTCGCCCGCGGCCGCAAGGAAATCTCGAAGGTCGTCGTGGCGGGCGAAAGCGCCGGTGGGTATCTCGCGTGCCTGGCCTCGAAGCAAGGAACGGCGGCCGACGGTTATATCTTTCTCGGCGCGTTGTGCGGTTCGTCGGAAGAAATGTACGCCCATGCGTTCGGCTCGCTCGTGCGTTGGGCCGAGAGCAACCCCGACCGCCTCGCTTGGGCCGAGAAACACTGTCGCCGCGATCTGGCCCTCGGCCGGCAATATAAGGCGATGCTCACCGCAGCCGCCGACGGCAAGAACGAAGTCGAACTCATCGACGGCGACTATCGCTTCGCGATGGGCGGCCTGGCCCGACGCCGCGAAGAGTTGACGATGCCGCCCGATGAGATGTTCGCCTACATCCGCGCGCCGACGCTGGC
The DNA here is from genome assembly GCA_003576845.1 of Planctomycetota bacterium. Taxonomy (GTDB): domain Bacteria; phylum Planctomycetota; class Planctomycetia; order Pirellulales; family PLA5; genus PLA5. Next base: position 41,494 of record QEVJ01000009.1, on the reverse strand, counting down.
GCTGCAAGGCGAGCACGATTTGAACGTGCCGCCCGACCATGCCGCCCGCATCGCGGCCCGCGTCGCCAAGGCCGCGGGCGACAACGTGAAGAAGCACACAAAGCACGTCGCGATTGCCGGCGCGGATCACAGTTTTCAGAGCACGCCGGTCGACGAAGACCAGCGCTACCGCGAGCGATACACGCTGGAGAGCTTTCGCCGTCCGTATAGTCCGCGGCTGTACGGCGAGATCGTGCTATGGTTGTCGAAAGTCGCGCCGACGCCGGCCAGCGGCCATAGCCCCGCCGAAGTCGCAGCCGCGGACAAACGCGAGCACGAACATGAGCACGAGCACGAGCACGAAGCCGCCGCCGGCTCAAAGCAGCCCGACGACCCGGCAAACGGCCGCGCCCTCGACAAGCCGGAGGTCGATTCCAAGACCGACACCACGCCGGAGCGAACCGTGCTCGCCCCCGGCATCGAAATCGTCGACGCCATCACGAGCCGCGAGAAGACGGCCGGCGTCGACACGCTCGAAGGGCGCATCGGGCCGCTGTTGTTGGCGACCGGTAGCCAGGCCCATTTCATCGACATGCCCGGCGGCATGTACGTCGAGGAGCATCCGCACAGCAGCGAAAGCATCATCTACACGGTCCGCGGGCAATGGGTGCTTTGCAGCAAAGGCCGCCGGCACTTGATGAAGCCCGGCACGCTGTTCCGCTTCACCGCCGGCACGCCGACCGGCTATGAAGTCCCCTTCGACGAAAATGCCTTCATCCTGATCTTCAAAGGCGACCGCACGACCAAGGTCGAGGGCGAGTTCATCGACTACCTCAAGGGCATGGACGACCGGCTCAAAAAGGATCACGCCGCGGGCACGCCATTCTTGCTCCGCGAGTTGCCCGCCGACCACCCGGCCCGCAAGTTTGCCCGCGAGGTGAATCCCAAGTTCGGCGACCGCGGACAATAGCCGCGCAAAGCGCGAATCGCCCTCCGGCATCCGCTTGCAAACGGCCGGAGGCTCCCTAAAATGCGTGTTTTCGCCGGCCGGGCCAATCGCCGGACCGGTCGTCGTTCGTCTTTATCTCGCAAGGGACTTGCCCGTGCTTTCGCCCGGTTGCTTGCTGAGTTTGATTATCTTTCTCCCCTCGATCGGGGCGGCGTTGTTGGTGTTGCTCGGGCCGCTGTTTATGCGGACGGCCGCGGCGCAGCGCTGGTTTACCCTCGCCGTCATGGCGGCGACGCTGCTGTTGAGCGTTATCGTCGCGCTGCCGCCGGGCGCGTCGGAGGCGGCCGCCAATCGCGCGTCGTTCGACGTGTCGAATCCCGCGATGCAGAACGTCTATCTGACGAGCTGGGTCCCGTCGCTCAATATCGACTATGCCCTCGGCGTGGACGGAATCAGCCTGCCGCTCGTCGTGCTCACCACCCTCGTCGGCGTGCTCGCAATGGCCGCCAGTTGGAACATTACCAAGAACGTCAAAGCGTATTGCGCGCTGTTCTTGCTGCTGCAAACGGGCATCTTGGGCGTGTTCCTCTCGCTCGACTTGTTCCTGTTCTACGTCTTCTGGGAAGTCATGCTCGTGCCGATGTATTTTCTCATCGGCGTCTGGGGCGGGCCGCGGCGGTTGTATGCTTCGCTCAAGTTCTTCTTGTTCACGCTGGTCGGCGGCGTGTTGATGCTCATCGCCATTCTGCTGCTGTATTTTGCCAGCGACCTGCGCCAGCTTAGCGACCAGCTACTGGCGGAGGCCCACGTCGTTGCGACGACGGCGGACGCAACGGCGCTCCGCTCCGCCATCGACGCCGGCGATAAATCGCAGCACACGTTCAACATCCTCGCCCTCCAGGCGATGGGCCAGCACACGACGCTGTTCGACGGCGAGGCTTTCCTCGGCCAGTCCCTCTCGTGGTGGTGTTTCCTGCTGTTGTTCCTCGGCTTCGTGGTCAAGGTGCCGTCGGTGCCGGTGCACACGTGGCTCCCCGACGCGCACGTCGAAGCCCCGACGCCAATCTCGATGATCCTCGCCGGCGTGCTCCTGAAGCTCGGAGGATACGGGATTCTGCGGATTTGCTACCCAATCTGTCCGGCCGGTGGATACGAACTACAGACCTTCGTCTGCGGCTTGGGCATCGTGAGCATGGTCTACGGCGCGTTCGCGGCGATGGCGGCCAAGGACTTCAAGCGGCTCGTGGCATATAGCTCCGTATCGCACATGGGCTACGTCGTGCTCGGCATCGGCGTCTGGAACGCGGCCGATTCGTGGCTCTGGGGCATGAGCGGGGCGATGTTCCAGATGATCGCCCACGGCATCAGCTCGACCGGCATGTTCTTTATGGTCGGCGTGCTCTACGACCGCGTGCACCATCGCAACCTCGACGAGTTCGGCGGGATCTACGCCAAGATGCCCGTCTATAGCGGCTTGGCCTTCGGCATTTTCTTCGCCGGCCTCGGTCTGCCGGGACTCTGCGGGTTCATCGGCGAGATCATGGTCGTGCTCGGCACGTTCGAGTACAGCGCGGCCTTGGCGGTTGTCGCGGCGTCGGTCGTGTTGCTCACTTCGGGCTATATCCTGTGGACCTTGCAGCGCGTGTTCTTCGGCAGCGAGTACAAAGGTCCCCATGCGGAAGGCATCGCGCCGATGACCGGTTGGGAGCTCGCGATCGGGGCGCCGATTCTGGCGCTGGCGATCCTGTTTGGCGTGTATCCTCAGGCGGTCTTGCGGTATACGGACACGAGCTTGCAGGCAACGGTCGAGGACCTGACCGCGTGGGAATCGCGCCGGCCGAGCGGCGAAGGCGAAACCCGCGTCGCCGAGGGCCCGACTGCCAGAGCGACCACGAAATGAACCGCCGAGGCGTTTGGGTGGCACGGGTGGCTTGTCCACCCGTGAGCGCGCAAGGCCGACGTCGAACGGCAGTTCCCACTGGTGGTCGAGCCACCAGTGCCCACCCAAACGGATGCCACGCAACGGGACGCGCGCGGTGACGCTTCGCATCGGCAACGGCGCTGGGTTCTTGGGCGATTGGCTCGATGCGCCGCGGCGGCTCGTCGAGGCGACCCGACTCGACTATCTGACGCTCGAATACCTGGCCGAATTGACGCTATCGATTCTCGCCCGCGTGCGCGAGAAGGACCCCACGCGCGGCTATGCGGCCGATTTTCTCGACGTGCTCTCAAGCTTGATCCCGGCTCTCGCTGCACAGCCGCAACTTAAGATCGTCACGAACGCCGGCGGCATGAATCCGCTGGCGTGCGCGGCGGCGGCGGGAAAGATTCTGCACGACGCCGGCTTGGGTGATACGACGATTGGCGTCGTCACGGGAGACGATTTGCTCGGCCGGCTCGACGAGCTTGCCGCCGCGGGGCACGACTTCGCCCATTTCGACACGGGCGAGCCGCTCGTCGCCCTAGGCAAGCCGATCGTCAGCGCCAACGCCTATCTCGGTGCGCCGCCGATCGTCGAGGCGCTCGCCTCCGGAGCGCGGATCGTGATCACCGGGCGCGTCGCCGACGCCTCGCTGACGGTCGGCCCCGCAATGCACGAGTTCGGCTGGCGGTGGGACGATTGGCCGCGACTCGCTCAGGCGTCGGTTGCCGGTCACTTGATCGAATGCGGCGCGCAAGTAACCGGCGGATACTCGAACACCTGGCGCGATCTCGATCTCGCCAACGTCGGCTATCCGATCGCGGAACTCGAAGCCGACGGCAGCGTGACGATCACGAAGCCGGACGCCAGCGGCGGCGCGGTCGATCGCCGGACGGTCTGCGAGCAGCTCGTGTACGAGATCGGCGACCCGCGGCACTATCTAACGCCGGACGTCGACGTCGATTTCACGACGGTCGAAGTGGAAGAGATCGGCGCCGATCGCGTCACGGTGCGCGGGGCCAGCGGCCAAGCGCCGCCGGACACGCTCAAAGTGTCAATCGCGTATCGCGACGGCTATACTGCGAGCGGGCAATTGCTGGTAATCGGCCGCGACGCGGTCGAGCGGTCGCGGGCGTGTGCCGCGATCGTGTTCGAGCGGTTGCGCGCGGCGGGCATCGAACCAGAGGCCACGAACATCGAATGCCTCGGCGCGGGCGAGGGCGTGCCGGGCGTGCTCGCGGCGAATGCGAATGCAACGGAAGTCATGCTGCGAATTGCGGTGCGCGATCCGCGGCGCGAGGCGGTCGAACGGTTCACGCGCGAAATCGCCCCGCTCATCACCGGCGGTCCGGCGGGATTGGCCGGCTACGCCGCGGGGCGACCCGAAGTGCGGCCGGTGTTCGCGTATTGGCCGGCGCGAATCGCCCGCGACGCGGTGCAAGTGCGAGTCGACGTAAGAGCCGCCGGCGATTGGACGGCAACTCCTCGGTAACGAACGGCTAACCGATGGCGAACGAAGCAAATACGGCCGTGCTAGGCGACATCGCCCACGCCCGCAGCGGCGACAAGGGCAACCACGCGAACATCGGCGTCGTCGCGCACGGCCCGGCGGAGTATGCGCTGCTCGTCACTCGATTGACGGCCGATCGCGTGGCGGAGTTTTTTGCGCCGCTTGGACCGGCCCGCGTCGAACGTTTCGAGTTGCCGAAGATCGCCGCGCTCAATTTCGTCCTCTACGACGTGCTAGCAGGCGGGGCGAGCCGCTCGTTGCGAATCGACACCCAAGGAAAGCTGCTGGGCACGGCGATCTTGGATTTGGAGCTGCCGGCTTAACGGCGCGCGGGCGGCGGTTCCGCCAGACCGGCGCTGTCCGGCTGGTCTCGCGAAAGCGGGCCGATTACAATGTGGGTAGCTTGGCGTTCCACGCGGACACGCCGAGCGGCGCGGCGATTCGCCGGCAATGCGGGCGAACGTGCGGGCCGTTTGGCGTGTCCGTGTCGTATCGCCTTCCGCTCGGCCGGCGATTTCGAGGCACGCTGCGGGACTTGCGGCGACTCGCGGGCCGATCGGAATACCCCCGATCGTTTCCCACCATCCGCGTCGCGAGGCCGCAATGAGCTTGGCCGAAACCGCCTGTCCTCTCTCCAGCAGCGTGCTGGTTCTCAATCGCCATTATCTGGCGGTCCACGTGATCAACGTCCGCCGGGCGTTCGCGCTCTTGGTGCGCGACCTGGCCGAGGTGATCCACGTCGAGGACGGGCAATACGCCAACTACGACTTCGAGTCGTGGCGCGAGATCAGCGAACTCAAGGCCCAGTTCAAGGAACCGAACGAGGACTGGCTGCGCTCGGTCAACTTCGAGGTGCAGGTGCCGCGGGTGATTCGCCTGTTGTTCTACGATCGCGTGCCGAACCAGACCGTGCGGTTCAACCGGCGAAACCTGTTCGCCCGCGACAACAACTCGTGCCAGTATTGCGGCAAGCGGTTCCCAACGAGCGATTTGAGCCTCGACCACGTCGTGCCGCGAAGCCGCGGCGGCGATACGTCGTGGGAGAACATCGTCTGCGCCTGCATCGCCTGCAACGTGCGGAAGGGCGGCCGCACCCCGCAAGAGGCCCACATGGCCCTCGTCCGCAAGCCGGCCAAACCCAAGCGCAGCCCGCTCGTCACGCTCAAGCTCGGCAACCCGAAGTACGAAAGCTGGAAGTCGTTCCTGAGCAACGCGTACTGGTCGGTGGATTTGAAGTAGCGGGGTTCGGGATTCGGGATTCGGGTGGCGCGACAACGCTTGGATGGGGCGCTACGTCGAGGCATTGTTCGTGATGCCGATGCGTATGTTCGACGTAAACCCGATCGATGACGACCGGATAGATATCGTCTCGCATGTGCCGAGTCGTTTTCGGGGACGATGTCGTCGGAACCTTGTGATTGCCTTCGTCGTAGGCGCCGTGGTGCTGGGAATCGGGATTTGGGTTGGAAGTACGATGTTGATGATCGAAGGGCCATCGATCTGGCTCGTCGGGGCATACCTTTATCGCCTCGAATCGCGGCCGCTGCGGGCAGTGATCCCGCGCCCGCGCGGAATGAGTGACGCAATGGTGTCCGATTGAAATCGACGGCAGGCGAAAGCCGCGTCGGAGACGAGTTCTCCTTCTTGCCGCCCTGCCGGTTGCGGCCAACGTCATCTTTTGCGAAAACACCGTCTTGGCGCGACGCGTAGGCACGAAGGCCGATTCGACCGGTGGCCCTGATTTCCGCGGCGCGTGACGCGATCGGCCAGCGCCGGATTCTTTCCGTAGGAGCTAGTCACGATGACGAACGCAGCAACTTCGGCCCCACCGTTTGGCAAGGAGATTCTCAAGGCGTTGCAGCAAGTGGATCGTTGCGGTGCGTTCTGCACCTCCGGCGACATGCCTTTGGTCATGCCGGGCCTTGAAGTGGCGAATGTCGGCACGATTCGCCTGCCGCTGGGAAAGACTCAAGCCGCCAAGCTGATTCGACAATGCACGCAAGCGCCGTATGGAAAGGGCGTCGAAACGCTCGTCGACACGAGCGTGCGTTGCGTATGGGAACTCGATCCCAAGCGGTTTTCGCTGACCAACCCGCAGTGGAACGAGTCGATCGCGAAGTTGGTCGGCGACGTCGAGAAGGCGTTGGGACTAGGGGACGCCAGGCTGACGCCGCACCTCTACAAACTCCTCGTCTACGAGAAGGGCAGCTTTTTCAAGCCGCATCGCGACGGCGAAAAGCTCGACGGCATGGTGGCGACGCTCGTTGTTGCGCTGCCGGCTGTGCATCGGGGCGGAGAGCTGGTCGTCGAAAACGAAGGACAGCGACACGAGATTCATTTCGCCGGTGCGGCGAGCGGCCACTCGCTCAGCTTCGCAGCGTTCTATGCCGATTGCGAGCACGAAGTGCTTCCGGTGAGCGACGGTTACCGCCTGTGTCTCGTGTATAACCTGACCCTGACGCCCGCGCGTGGCAAGAAAACGCCTCGGGCGCCGCGAACGGGCCAGGCGGTCTCGAAGATTGCATCGTTGCTGTCCAATTGGCCGATTGGACAACAGCCCGTCAAGCTGGCGATCACGCTCGATCACCGGTATTCGCAACAGGGATTGACGCTCGACGCGCTCAAGGGCGTCGACGGGTCACGGGCCAACGTACTGTTCGAAGCGGCGGAGCAAGCCGGGTGCCTGGCGCATCTCGCGCTCTTGACGCATTGGCAGAGCGGCAGCGCGGAGGGCGGCGATTACTACGGGCGCTATCGCAACCGCCGAGGCCGAAATCGCTATCGGAGCTGGTCCTACGACGACGAAGATGACGACGAATCCGCGTCCGGCGAGGGAACTGGATACGAGATGGGCGAGATCTACGACCACGGCCTGTCGGTCAACGACTGGTCGGATCGCGACGGCAAAAAGCCCGCGTTTGGGCACATGCGCCTGGAGGAGGACGAGATCGTCTCCGCCGTGCCGCTCGATGCGTGGGAAGTCTCCCGCGAGGAATTCGAGGGATTTACGGGCAATGCGGGGATGACGCTGGAGCGTTGGTATCATCGCGCCGCAGTCGTAATCTGGCCGCGGCACAATCGTTTTACCGTGCTCTGCGGCGCGGGCACTGATGCGGCCATTGCCGGACTCGAAACGATGGTCCAGCAGGCCAAGCGAGCGCGAGAATCAGAGCAGGCAGAAGCACGGCGGGATTGCCTGAGCTTTGCAAAGGCGATCCTCGACGATTGGCAAAGGTCGGGGGGCAACCGTCATTTTTCGATGTACGATTACTCGAGTTACGCACCGTTGCGCGACAAGCCCGATCGGTCGCGGGTGGCCGGTCTGCTCGTCGACTTGGATTCGCCCGAGCTGATGTCGCGGTACATCGGGCACGTGATGCCCGGCGAACCGTCGCTCAAGCTCGACCGGTCGTTCTTGGCGTTTGGCAAGCAACACGGGTGGTCGACGTTCGCGTCGGCATTGGAAAGTCTCTGGGACGAATCGAACGCGGCCACGATCGGGCGGAATGCCGAATTGCTGGCGTTGCTCTGCACCAAGCCTGACAAGGACGCGGAGCGCATCGATCTGTGCCAGCGTCTTGCCGAACGTGCAGTAGACGCGGTCGAGCGGCTCGATGGAAGTACCCAGGTACATGACTGGCGCCTTAGGGAACTCGACCGCGCGGCGCTGCTGGCAACGCTGGTCAAGGCGCTGGTGTCGGTCGGAGCAGACGAGCCGGCCCGACGGCTCGTCGACCATGCCGCCTTGGATGAGGCACGGTACGACCTGACGGAGGCGCATCTTAAGGCCGTGTTTTCCCTGGAAGCGTGGCTATCGAAGCATGCGGAACGGAGCTTGGACGCCGTCGCAAGTTGGGTTTCCTATTGTCGACGCGAATTGGAGTTGCGAACGGCTTCGGCGCCGCGAGCGCCGACCGACTTTCGCCGCGAGGCAAATTGGAAATGCTCGTGCGGCATTTGCCGCGAGTTAAGACAGTTTTTGGCCGATCCGACTGCCTCCGAGCGAGGCTTTCCGTTGGCGAAGGATCGCCGAGCGCATTTGCATCAAGTCATCGACGCGAATCGACTCGATGTGACCCACGAAACGAAGCGAACCGGCCGGCCTTTCACGCTTGTCTGCAAGAAGTCCACCGCATCCTTCGATCGAGCCTACGAGGAATTCACGCGGAATCGGAAAAGTCTCAAGCGCATTTGCGACCTCGAAAAAAAGTTGGTTGCGTCGGCAGCGCAAGGCAGATAGCGTTCGCACGCGGTATCGCGATTCCTTGGAGTACTCATGTCCGATTCGCCGCATCCGTTACTTGTCGACTACCGCGTCGCCATCGCGCTGCCCGTGCAATGGGGCGACATGGACGCGATGGGGCACGTGAACAACGTCGTGTTCTTTCGCTGGTTCGAGTCGGCGCGGGTGGCGTATCTCGACCGGATTCAACTGGCGAGCAGCAGCGACCACTTGGGGCCGATCCTGGCTTCGGTGAAGTGCGACTATCGGCGGCAGCTCAACTTTCCCGACACGGTCGCGATCGGCGCCCGCGTGACGCGGCTGGGCCGGACGAGCTTGTCGATGGTTCACGCCGTGTTCAGCATCGAGCAACAAGCGATCGTGGCCGAAGGCGATTCGACGGTGGTCGTGTTCGATTACACCACGAACCGCCCCGAGCCGATCCCGCCGCGCCTGCGCGAGGCGATCGAGCGGCTCGAAGGACGGTCATTGGCGTAGCGACTGTCGCCGAGTTGCGTTCTGTTCACGCCGCTCTGATGTTTCCGCGACATTCGCTACGTGGGCGTCGCCGTGAGAAGTTGGGTCGCGGCGAGCGGATAAAGAACCGCGCCGTCACAGCAGGCGGGCACGAGCGCCGTGTCGCCGGCGATTAGCGGCTTGTCGCACGAATCTCCGCCGATGCGAAGGCTGCCGGAAAGGACGGCGACGATTCGCGGGCGGAAGAAACAAAGGGGACGGGAGTCTTTATTCGGACCCGATCCTTACGGCAAACCCGCGGTGAGCACGACCGTGCCTTCGTCCGCGACCAGCGAAACGCCGCCGCAGCAGGCCGGGATGAGTGCGGTGTTACCGGCGATTAGCGGTTGTGGCGCGGGATCGCCGTCGATTTGGAGTCGGCCAGAGAGGACGGCGACGATTTGAGGGCGGGCGTTCGTGCGGAGGACGTGCGGCGCGTCGCTGGTGCCGCGGTTGAGGCCGCTGCCGTCGAGCGTGTGGCGGTCGAGCGTGAACTTGTCGCACGCCACGAGCCGTTCGACGCCCGGTTCGCCCGTCGGTTGCGGCCGCTGCGGCTCGACGGGGCCGAGGCGATCGTCGATCACGGCGAGGGCTTCGTCGACGTGCAACGCGCGCGGCTTGCCGTCGGGACCGACGCGGTTCCAATCGAACAGCCGAAACGTCGTGTCGCTGGCTTGCTGGATTTCGGCCACGACGAGCCCCGCGCCGAGAGCGTGAACCGTCCCGGCGGGAAGGAAGATGCAGTCGCCGACCCGCGGCTCGAAGCGGTGCAGGCACAGCTCGGTCGTGCCGCGGGCGACTTCGCGGGCGAGAGCGGCGCGATCGAACCCGCGTTTGAGGCCCGCGTAGATCACGCTGCGCAGTTCCGCGGCCAGCACGACCCAAGCCTCCGTTTTGCCGAGATCGGGCGGGTCGAGCCGAGCGGCTTGGGCGTCGTTCGGATGAACCTGAACCGAAAGCGGGTGCCGCGCATCGAGGAACTTGAACAGGAGCGGGAACCGCGCGGGCGGGGCAATGTCGCCGTAAAGTTCGCCGGGAAACTCGCGGGCGATCTCGCCAAGCGTGCGGCCGGCAAGCGGGCCATGAGCCACGATGCTCTGATCGTCGCCGCGGTCGCAGATTTCCCACGATTCGGCGACAACGCCGTGGCGCGCGTCGCCCTTGCCGAACATCTCGACGAGCCGCCGGCCACCCCAGAGATAGGAACGCAGAATCGGCACGAAACGCAGGGGATAAAGCGTGGACATCGCGAATCGGCCCGGCACTCGGCAGCGGCGCGTAGTAGGGTTGAGGTTAGGAGCAGCATACCGCGCCGGGCCCCACGGCGCGAGCCGTGACTTCGAACGATCGTGCGGATCGGCTCCGATAACGCAGCGTGGCCGTTGCCACAATCAAATAACTATCCGCAGATGGCGCAGATGTTCGCAGACGAAGAGAAATCGCGTCAAATCCCCTTCATCTGCGGGCACCTGCGCAATCTGTGGATGCATTCTCCTCCGGTTTTCCGATGGGGGCATACTACCGCATGTGTGGGACGGTTAGCAGTGTAGCGGATGCCGCCGCAGGCCGGTTTGGTTGGCGGTTTGTGGCGGAAACGTTAGGCTGACGGAGAGCCGGAATCGGATATACGGGAGAACGCCGCGGTCCCCGAGCGCTCGTGCGGCTCGCGGCACGCCCCGAGGGCCATGCGGCCCAATCGTCACACTCGGCCCCAACGGCACGGATCGAACATGAATTTCCCGTCTGGAAACCTGGTCGGGCTGCTGGCCGAACCGCACGACGCGGAGTTCGTGCGGCACGTGGTCGAGGGCGTGCTCAAGCAGCTTGCGTCGTATCACGAGCGGGGACGGTCCTACGGACAGGTCCGGCCCGATACCGTCTACCTGGCGGCGGATGGGCGGGTGCGGCTCGGCGACGTGCGGGCGACCATCGTCAGCACGCAAGTCGAAGCGCCGGAGGGCCTGTCGAAGTATCTACCGCCGGAGACACTCGCCGCGGACGTGTTCGGCGAAGTCGGGCCGGCGACGGACATTTACGCGCTCGGAATGGTGGCGATCGAACTGCTGGTCGGGCCGCGGTTCGAGAGCCTGTTCGAGGGCATCGCCGACGATCCGCTCGGCGGCGACCTGGCCTGGATGCGCTGGCACGGCACGCCGGAGCTGCGTTTGCCGCCGGTGCGTGAGATTGTGCCGAGCATCGACGCGGGACTTGCCGCCGCGATCGACCGGATGATCGCCAAGCACGTCGCCGAGCGGCCGGGGACAGCTCAGCAAGTGCTCGCGCTGCTCGCGGGCGGTGAAGCGGAGGCCGAAGCGTTCGCGCCGCCCAGTTCGTCGGCGCCGGCGCAGGGCGATGTGGCGGCGAAGTCGCAACCTCCGGCGGAGGTTCCCAGGGAAGCCGAACCGGAACCGCCGGCGGTCGATCTCGCCGGAAGCCACGCCGACGTCGATGCGAGCGTGCGAAAGACGCAGGATGCCGCGACGGCCGCGACGATATATTACGACGATACCAAGACGCACGTCGACGGAGCGGCGCACGGCCTCGAGCCGCTGCCGGTCTGGCAAGACGACGTGCGGGCAACGCCGCGGGTGACGGACACGGCGCGCGAGGAACCGCCCGCAGCGCCGCCGATCGCACCGTCGCCAAATGCCGAACCGGCCCCGCACGAAGAGGAGTCGTCGTGGTCCGAGCCGGCCCGTCGGTCCGCTCAGCCGGTCCGCGGCACAATGATGCCGGACGAGGACGACTCGACGTTCGGGCGGCCCGTCGCAGCGGCGGCGAAAGCCCAACCGTCGGCCCCCGAGGCGCGACGGCCGAAACCGGCAAGCACGCCGGTCCATCCAGCCGATCATTTGCCGCCGGCGATGAAGCTGGCGATGAAGAAGCGCCGCGGGCCGCTCGAGCATCCGGTGGTGCTGCTCTTGCTATCCGCGGCGATCATCGCGGCGGTCGGATACTTGCTGTTCGTCGTCTGGCCCGCCGACGACGGCACGCGAACGGTGGAAATCAGGAGCGATCCGTCCGGCGCGGCAATCAGCGTCGATGGCGTCGCCAGCGGCGAACGCGCGCCGGCGAAAATCAAGCTCAAGATTGGCAAGCACGATCTCCGCGCGACGCTCGACGGACACTATGACGCCAAGGAGTCGGTGGAAATCGTCCAGGACGATACGCAGCGCACCGTCCGGATCGAACTGACCAAAATCCCGACGGTCCGCGTCGTGCGGCTCGAAACGCAGCCGGCCGATGCGGAGATTTATCTCGATGACAATCCGGTGCCGCTCGGTTCGCGAACGCCCGCGGAGGTCACTTTGTCGCTCGGGCGGCACACACTGGTCTTCAAGAAAGCGGGCTACGTCGATACGAAGGCGGAAGTGGATGTCGTTCTCGGCGACGGCGCGCAGGCCCAACGCGCGACGCTTTCGCCTGTGCCGAAGCGGATAGAACGCGTCGTCGTCAAGGTCGATCCGGCCGATGCCCGGCTGACGGTTGGCGGAAAGGCGGTCGCGGCCGCGGGAGGACAAGCGACCGTAGAAGTCGAAGAAGGCTCGCCGCTCGAAATTACCGCGTCGGCCGCAGATTTCGCCGATTGGAAGCAGACGGTTTCCTTCGACGAGTTGAAGGCATCGCGATTTACCGTGGTGGCCGAACTCGATCCGTTCATTTCGTTCGTGCCGCCGGAAGCGGCCGTGAAAGTGAACGACGCACCGCTTCCGCTCGACGCCGGCCGGGCGCGGATTGCCGCCAAGTCGGGACAACAGCTTCACATCGTGGCGACGGCCAAGGGATACGGCACACTTGACGTGACGGTGTCTCGATCGGATCTCGCCTCTCGGAGCTTCCGCTTCGAGCTTCCGCCCGGTCCGCGGCCGCCCGCGACGCTCCGCGAAGTCGCCGCGGGGCGATACGTTCATGACGAGTTGGACAAGGCCGGCGCCCCGCTCTATTTCGTCGTCGTCGAACCCGGCGATTTCGTGTTCGGCGCCGCCCGCGACGGCATTCGCAACGGCGAACTCGAACGTCGCACGGCGAGGATCGACGCGCCGTTTTTGATCTCGACGACCGAGGTCTCCGTCCGGCAGTATGCGATTTTTGCCGATAAAGCCGGCGAAGCGAAGGCCGGCACGCGGTGGCGGCCCGCCGATCTGGACTCGGCCGCGAAGCTGCCGGTGACCAACGTCTCGCACCAGCAGGCAATGAGCTTTGCCGAGTTCGTGGGCGGGACGCTGCCGACCGAGAAACAGTGGGAACGCGCCGCCCGCGGCACGAAGGGACGTATCTATCCGTGGGCCGACGACGATGAACCTTCGGCCGAGCGGTGCAACCTTGGCTTTGGCCCGATCGGACAGGGTAAGCTGGCGGCCGTCGATGCCTTGCCCGGGGGCGCGACGCCGGAGGGCCTGCTCAACATGCTGGGCAACGCGGCCGAATGGTGCGAAGATACGTATGAAGCGGGGCATCGCGATATCGAGGACCGCACGCCGGGGACTCGCGTCTTTCCGACGATCCGCGGCGGCAGTTACCTCGAACCCTATAACAGCACGTCGCGAAACGCCCGGACGACGATGCGACAGAACAAAGCCCCCAACGGCGGCGCGGACGTGGGTTTTCGTGTGGTCGTACCGTTTACGGACGGCAAATAGGGCGACCGAGTTGGCTTGCCTTTCACAGCCTTTGCGGCGGCGCATGACTTTCTCCGACGACGGACGCCGCTCGCTCCGCGACGATGCGTGGCGGATTTGGCGCGCGGGACTCGAAGCCGTCCGCGCCGATCGGCTCGTCGAGCGGTTCGTGCGGCGCGATGGCGACTTGCTGTCGATCGGCGACGAGGCGGTCGATCTGCGGCGTGTCGGACGGGTCGTTGTGGTCGGCGGCGGTAAAGCGGGAGCGGGCATGGTCGTCGGGCTGGAGCGGGCCCTGGGCGAGGAGGTCCTCGCGCGGCATCGCGTCGAAGGGCTAGTCAACGTGCCCGCGGACTGCGTCCACGCCACGCAGGCGATTCGCTTGCACGCGGCCCGGCCGCCGGGCGTGAACGAGCCGCGCGCCGAGGGCGTCGCGGGGACCGCGGCAATGCTCGAACTCGTCGCGGGACTCGCCGAGACAGACGTTTGCATCGCGCTTCTTTCCGGCGGTGGGTCGGCGCTCTTGCCCGCACCGGTCGAGGGCATTTCGCTCGACGACAAGATCGCCGTGACGCGCGCCCTCAGCGCCGCGGGAGCGAACATCGCCGAACTCAACGCGGTTCGCAAGCAACTCAGCCGCGTCAAAGGCGGCGGACTCGCGCGAGCATGTGCGGCGGGGCGGTTGTTCGCGCTGATCGTTTCCGACGTGCTCGGCGACCCGCTCGACGTGATTGCTTCGGGACCGACGGTCGAAAACTCGTCGACGCCGGCCGAGGCGCTCGCCGTGCTCGAACGGTTCGGGAGCGAGCAAGCCGGCATCCCGCGGTCGGTCGTGAAGTTCTTGGAGCGGCAAGCGGCAGGCGAACCGCACGATCGAACGCGCTCGCCGAGTGGAGAAGCGCCCTGCCGCGCCACGAATCTCGTCATCGGCAACAACGCGACGGCCGTCGACGCCGCGGGCATGGAAGCCGAACGGCTCGGCTATCGCCACGCCATGCACGCCGCGGCGACGCTCGAAGGCCAGGCCGAGGAAGTGGGCCGCCATCTGGCGCAAATGGCTTTGCGAATGTTGTCCACCGATGGCCCGGATTGCCTCGTTACCGGCGGCGAACCGGTCGTGAAACTCGTGCCGCCGGAACACCGCGGATTGGGCGGGCGGAATCAGCAGTTGGTGCTCGCGGCCTACGTCGCGTTGACACGGCCGCCCAATTCCATGGGTTCGTGCGAGGTTCGCTCGCCCTTTCCCGCGGATGCCGTTCTGTTGTCCGCCGGCACGGACGGCGAAGACGGCCCAACCGACGCGGCGGGGGCTGTTGTCGATGCCGCGGTCGCCGCCGCCGTGCTGGAACGGCGGCTCGACGCAGCCGACTACCTCGCGCGGAACGACGCCTATCATTTCTTCGCCGCCACGGGCGGATTGCTCAAGACCGGTCCGACGCACACGAACGTCTGCGATCTGCGCGTCGTGCTCGTTCGCCGCGGTGGATCACGCGGTAGGTCAGGCCAAGCGGCGATGGACGTTGCCATTGTCGAATGATTCGGCCCGCGCCGGCCTGACGGGAATCACCCACAGAACGTCGATCCCGTCAGGCCGGCGCGTGTTGGGTTTTGCGAGAATGGTGGACTCGTCGCCCACTTGGCCTGACCTACGATGCTACGATGCGACGCGGCGGTGCTGCGGCTCGCAGCGATTCCGGCGGATTCTGTCGCCGCGCGGCCGCGCATGTTACGATTTGGGCTTCGCCCACCGTCCCACACCAGCAAACGGAGAATCAGCATGTCGCTCGGCATTTGGAGTCTGGAATTCATAGCCGCCTTCGCCGTTGCTTCCGTCGCAGCGGCCGAACCCGACGCGGAGAAACCAAAAGACGACCGCGTGTACGAGATGCGGACGTATTATGCCGCGGAAGGCAAGCTCGACGCGCTGCACGCCCGGTTTCGCGACCACACCGTGAAGCTCTTCGAAAAGCACGGCATGACGAACGTCGGCTACTGGACGCCGCTCGACAACAAAGAGAACAAGCTGATCTACGTGCTCGCCTACGAGAGCAACGAAGCCTGCGAGAAAGCTTGGAAGGAATTTCTGGCCGATCCCGAATGGAAGAAGGCGGCGGCCGCATCGGAAACAAACGGGCGGCTCGTGGCGAAGGTCGAATCGGTGTTCTTGAAGTCCACCGATTACTCGCCGGTGCTCGAGCCCGCGGCGGTGGGCGATCGCGTATTCGAACTGCGCGTCTATACGGCCACCAAGGGCAACCTCGATAATCTGCACGCCCGCTTCCGCAACCACACGACGAAGTTGTTCGCCAAGCACGGGATGACGAACGTGGCGTACTTTTCCGTGGCCAAGAACGCGCCGAACGGCAAGAGCCAGGCCGGCGCCGACGACACGCTCGTTTATTTCCTCGCCCACAAGAGCGAAGAGGCGGGCAGAGCGTCGTTCGCCGCGTTTCGGCAGGATCCGGACTGGATCGCCGCCAAGACCGCTTCGGAAAAAAACGGCTCGCTCACGACGCTGCCGGACGGCGTGAAGTCGACGTATCTCAAGCCGACGGACTATTCGCCGACGAGGTGACCGATGGCCGTCACGACGCACGCCAAAAGAGCCACGCGAGCCATGCCAATTCGCCTACGCCGACCGCGAGAAGCACCAGCGGAAAACCAATCCGCAAACTGCGGCTTTGCCACGAAGGTCACGTGCCGCACAAACGCTCGGTGAATGGCTTGGAGTGGCCGCCCCGGATATCGTGCGCCACTCCAAAAAGCTTGAACGCTCCCAGTGCGGTAAACAATACCCCGGCCATCGCGAGCGGTAGCCAATCGAAAAGCGCCGGCATTTGGCGTCTCCATCGGTTGCGGATTTGGTTTGCCGCTGGCTGCGTACGCTTTAGCGACAAAACGAAAAGAACGCCGTCGCGCCCTAAGTCGGACGCGGCGGCGTTGTGAATCGTTTCTGTCGGTCTTGGCAAACCGGCGCCACGACTAGTCGAGAAACCCGACCAGTTCCTGGCTCCGCGCCGGTTGTTGCAGCTTGCGGACGGCCTTGGCTTCGATCTGGCGGATGCGCTCGCGGGTGACCTTGAAAATGTGGCCGACTTCTTCGAGCGTGTAGCTGTAGCCGTCGCCCAAGCCATAGCGCAGCTTGATGATCTCGCGTTCGCGATAGCTGAGCGTCTTGAGCACCTTGTGGATCCGGTTGCGGAGCATTTCCTGCGACGCGCCGGTGGCCGGGTTCTTCGCAAATCCGTCCGGCAGCAGGTCGCCGAACTGGCTGTCTTCGCTGTTGCCGACCGGCCGATCGAGGCTGATCGGATAGCGGCTCATCGCCAGCACCCGCCGGGCTTCGTCGACCGTCGTTTCCGCCCGCCTGGCCGTTTCTTCCAGCGTCGGCTCGCGGCCGAGCTCCTGAAGCAACTGCCGCGAGACGTTCCGCACGCGGGACATGGTTTCGACCATGTGGACCGGAATGCGGATCGTGCGGCTCTGGTCGGCGACGGCCCGAGTGATCGCCTGGCGAATCCACCACGTGGCGTAGGTGCAGAACTTGAAGCCGCGGCGATACTCGAACTTGTCGACCGCCCGCATCAGGCCGGCGTTGCCTTCCTGAATCAGGTCGAGGAAGCTCAAGCCGCGGTTGCGATACTTCTTGGCGATCGACACGACGAGCCGCAGGTTGCCCTCCGACAGGCCGCGCTTGGCCTGTTGATACTCGCGGTAGATCACCTTGAGCTGCTTGACGCGGTTCCGCAAGCTGGTCGGCGTTTCCTGCGTCACGCGGAGGATGCGGCGAAACTCCAGCACGAGCTGGGCACGTTCCGCGGGCGGGGCTTTGGCCTTCTTGCTGGCGTCGACGATCGCCTTGAGCTCGTCGACACGGCGGCTGAACTCTTCGAGCGTTTCGATCATCGTTTCGACGCGCTGCGTCCGCAGGCCGAGTTCTTCGACCAGCTTCACGGCGCGGTTGCGGCGGCGGCCGAGCCGCTTCCAGGCCCCGCGGCGTTCGCCAATCTTCTTTGACTTGGACAGCGCGATCGCGTAATCGCGGCGATTCGACTTGAGCAGCAACTCGACGGTCGCCAGATTCTTCGGCAGGCGGCCAAGAATCTGGTCCTTTTCCAAACAGTCGGTGACCGATACTTGGACCGTGCGATCGAAGGGCAACTCGCCGTCGTGAACCCGGCGGAGCACCTTCACCGCGCTCCGCAGCACGTAGTCGCACTGCAACAACTTGGCGCGGAACTTGACCCGCGTGATCTCGATCTTGCGGGCGAGGGAGATTTCCTGCTGCCGCGTGAGCAGCGGGATTTCGCCCATTTGCGTCAGGTACATGCGCACCGGATCGTCCGACCACGATTCGAGTTCGCCGTCGGCGGCTTCGAGCAAGAGCTCTTCGTCGCTCGGCTCCACCTCGTCGGTGACGTCGGCCTCGTCGCGAACGCTGACAATGCCGTCGTCGTCCGCTTCGTCCTCCGAGTCGATCAGGTCTTTCTCGCTGATTTCCTCGGCGTCGAGCGAAACGCGCGTGACTTCGTCGTTCATCTCGTCGAGCATGAGCGAATCGTACAAGCGAACACCCCCGGATCTTGAAAGGAAAAAGGCGCGCGGCACGGCGGTGGCGGCCGCGCTGGCCCCGAATATCTGGAAGATCACCCGTGTCTTAAACTCGCCAAATCAACACCCCGCTCGGACGGCCAACCGGCCTATCCGCGGCGTCGATGACTCACCCCGAAAAACTAGGCAGGACATGCACTATCGCGAGCCAAACGTGTGAGGTCAGACAATTCTAACACCAGACAGACGCAAGTCCTGTCGTGGCCACGATTTGGAAAGGAATAGCGCATGGGGAAAACTTACCGGCCGCGCAAGCCGTGTCAGCAGCCGCGACCATTTTTCCCCTCTTTCCCACACCGGCTTTGCAGAAGCCCGTCGGCGGTCCGAGAGACGATGCCATCGTGGTAAGCGCGACCCGATGCAAAGCCATCCGTGTCGGTCTCTTTAGAGAGATATACGAACGAATCGGCCCGCGGGATCGCGCCCAAGCGCGGCGTGCTCTTGCGGAGTAGCGGAGTGACCAAAGCTTTGTGGCAGGAAGGCGAGGCTTTTGTATTCTAGTCAGGTGATGGGACCGGTCTAGGGTCAAAATAATTCAACCGGGACAATTTCCGAACGTTTCTCGCGCGACCCGTCTCTCGCCCGACGCACCGCTTGCCGGGGGAGTGGCGGATCGCTAGCATCGCGATACCGGACCGGCGATGTATCCTCGCGGTCCGCGCGTCGCACACCTCTACCCCGTCGTGGTGAACCGATTCGATGTCGCTCGAAGGTCAAATCGCGATCGTCACCGGCGCCAGCCGCGGAATTGGGAGGGCGGCGGCCATTTCGCTCGCCCGTGCGGGCGCCCACGTCGGGATCAATTACCGCTCGCACGCCGGGGAAGCGGAAGAAGTCGCGGCGGCGGTCCTCGAGTTCGGCGTCGAGCCGCTGTTGCTCCAAGGCGACGTCGCCGATCTGGATTTCGTGGAAAAAATGGTTGCAGCGGTCGTCCAGAAGTTCGGCCGACTGGACATTGCGGTGAGCAACGCGGCCTACAGCGACCGCGAACCATTTTGGGAGGCCGATCTGGCCGGATTTCGCCGCGGCGTCGACGTGACCATGTGGGGGGCGTTCAACCTGCTCCGCGCGGCGACGCGGCAGATGCTATCCCAACCCCGCCGACCGCTGGGAGACAGCCCCGAGGGCGGGTTTCCGCGAAACTCGATCGGCTCGATCGTGATCGTCAGTTCTCCCCACGCCTACATCGCCGTTCCGCGGGCCATGTCGTACAACATGTCGAAGGCGGCCATCGACCACATGGCCCGCACCGCCGCAATCGAGCTGGCCGAGCACCGCATCCGAGTAAACCTCGTTCATCCCGGGTGGATCGACACCCCCGGTGAGCGCAAATACGCCAGCGAAGAGACGTTGCGGCAAGCCGGTGAGAAGCTTCCGTGGGGCCGCATGGGCCGCAGTGAGGAAATCGCCCGCGGCATCGTATTCTTGTGCGACCCCGACAGCGAGTACATCACCGGTTCGTCGCTGCAAGTCGACGGAGGCATTACGCTGCCGTGGTGGGCGAATCGGGGTTCGGCGGTTCCCGAATAAACGCGGGCCGGGGACGGCGGCTCGAGGTGCCCGCGTTTTCTCGACATGCGGCACGGGGCAGCTTAGACTGGTTCGCGGCGTCCGTCCCTTCTGGCTTGGGCGACGCGGGTTGTTCCTTGTGAGAGTCGCGTCGCGATGATCGACTTCGACCGGTTGGTCGCTGCGCATAAAGCCGTGCGGCGCGATTTGGCTTTGGCCCGCGATGCGTCGGGGCATTGGGTGGGCGAGCTTTCGAGTTCGGCCCTGTCCACCGCGACCGCGGTGAGCGCGTTGGCTCTCGTCGAGCGGCATTCGGCCACGACGGAACGCGGCGAAATCGCCGATCCGGCGCGGGAAGGCCAATTGGACCGGCTGATTTTCGGCGGGTTGCGGTGGCTCTGCCGACGGCAGAATGCCGACGGCGGCTGGGGCGACACCGATCGCTCGCAATCGAACATCGCCACAACGATGCTCGTCCGCGCCGCGTTTCACCTGACCGGCGTTCCCGCCGAGCACGCCGACATGCTCGATCGGGCGGAACAATTCATCGCCGCCCAGGGCGACGTTGTGGGCTTGCGCCGCCGCTACGGCCGCGACAAGACTTTTGCCGTGCCGATTCTGACGAACGCGGCGCTGGCCGAACTCGTCCCATGGCGGCAAGTCTCGCCGCTGCCGTTCGAATTGGCCGCGCTGCCGCAGAGTTGGTATCGCTTCTTGCGGCTGCCCGTGGTGAGCTATGCGATCCCTGCGCTCGTGGCGATCGGACAGGCGCGGTATTTCCACCGGCCGCCGTGGGATCCGCTCGTGCGGTGGATTCGCCGTCTGGCCGTCGAGCCGAGCCTGTGGGTGCTCGCGCGGATGCAGCCCGAGAGCGGCGGTTTTCTCGAAGCGACGCCGCTGACCAGCTTTGTCGTGATGAGCTTGGCGTCGATCGGGCGCTGCGAACATCCCGTCGTCAAACGGGGCGTTCAGTTTCTCGTCGACTCGGTGCGTCCCGACGGAAGCTGGCCGATCGATGCGAATCTGGCGACGTGGAACACGACGCTCTCGGTGAATGCCCTTTGCGGCAGCGCGGCGGCGCGCGGCGGCGATTCCCGAGAATCGCCCGTCCACGAAACGAATGGACACGCCGACGAAACCGTGGCCGCCCTGGACGACCCGCGGCTCGTCGACTGGATCATGGCGTGCCAGCATCGCCGGCGGCATCCGTACACCGGCGCAGAGCCGGGCGGCTGGGCCTGGACCGATCTTTCGGGCGGCGTTCCCGATGTCGACGACACGTCGGGAGCCCTCTTGGCGTTGGCGGCGCTGCGCGGACGGACGATGCAGCCGGCAATCCATTCGCGGATCGACGAGGCGGCCGCCGCGGGACTCAAATGGCTCGTCGACTTGCAGAACGGCAACGGCGGTTGGCCGACGTTCTGCCGCGGCTGGGGCAAGCTGCCGTTCGATCGCAGCGGGCCGGACCTGACCGCGCATGCCTTGCGGGCAATTGCCGCCTGGCGAAAGCTCCTGCTGGAAGTGCCGGGGATCGACGAAGCCCGACTCGAACGGGCGAGGCGCCGGGGTTTGGAATACCTTCACCGAACCCAACGCCCCGACGGTAGCTGGACGCCGCTGTGGTTCGGCAACCAGGATCATCCCGCCGAGGAAAACCCGATCTACGGCACGGCGAAGGTGTTGCTCGCGCTTCGAGACTTGCGGCTGTTGGAAACCGAAGCGCCCCGGCGGGCGATCGCGTATCTGATCGCATGTCGGAACTCCGACGGCGGTTGGGGCGGTTCGGGTATGGCCGGCGAAACCCGGTCGCGCTCCGCGTGTTCGACGGTGGAAGAGACGGCGCTGGCCGTCGAAGCGCTCCTCGCCGCGGAATCGAACTCCGCAGCACAAGCCGCGGCCATCGACGGCCTTAATTGGCTCGTCATGCGGGTGGAGGAGGGGAAGCATCGCGAGCCTTCGCCGATAGGTTTCTACTTCGCGCGACTGTGGTATTATGAACGGCTGTATCCACTAACCTTCGCGGCATCGGCGCTGGGTCAGGCAGTCGAACGGCTGCTCCCACGGCCCGAGTCGAAGCCCACCGAAACGCCGCACGCGGCCCGCTCCGCTGTGTGACGTGTTCGCGACGAACGCTACCAGTACCGTTCTGCCTCACCCGTTTGACTCTGCGTTGCACCTTTAGCACCGAGCGAGGCTTCTCTTGGCGACCGCACCCGTTGACAGCTTGACTGCCGATGCCGCTGTGGCGCCGGAGGTACCGCTCGGCCAAAAGAAGAAGAGTTCCCGTCGCAACACCAGCCATCTGAAGCTGGTGCCGGCAACCCGCGCGCTCCGCGACTCGCTGCGCGCACGCTGCAAGGAAGTCGCCGACCAGCTCGACAAGTCGCGGCCGCTCTCCAAGGACGAAATGGAGGCGATCGCCCGCCGGACGCTGGAATCTGTCGGATTGCCCGAGGGCTACGTCGGCTGGACGATGGTCAACCTGGCCAGCGAGTTCTGGCGCGACCAGGTCGCGGCAGTCCCGCCGTCGCGACGGCTGTTCCTGCTGCCGCATTGCCTCAAACATGCCGAAGGCTGCCCGGCCGATTACGACGACTTCGGCCTCGACTGCAAAGAGTGCGGCGCGTGCAGCATCGCCGACTTCCGCGGCGTGGCCGAGCAGTTGGGCTACAAGGTGCTCGTCGCCGAAGGCTCGCCGATCGTGCTCAAGATCATCGTCAGCGGCTACGTCGACGCGATCGTCGGCGTCGCGTGCTTGAACGTGCTCGAAAAGGCCATCGACAAGATACTGCTCTCGGGCATTCCTTGCCTCGCTGTCCCGCTGTTGTCGAGCGACTGCCGCAACACGTCCGTCGACGAAGATTGGGTCCACGAAGCGATCAACGCCCAACCTTCGCAGCCGGCGGTCACGACGCGCAGCTACGTTCACCTGCTGCGGGCGGCGTCGAAGATGTTCGAGCCGGCGGAACTCGATCGGCTCGCGCCGCGATTGCGCGGCGGCCCAAGGCTCGCCGAATTGAACGGTAAAGGGGCCACCGCCCTCGACCCGATCGCGGCCACCGAGGCCATCGCCCACGATTTCCTGGCCAAGGGCGGAAAATACTCGCGGCCGTTCATCACGCTCGCCGTGTACGACGCGCTGACGGGCGGAAACGGAACGCAAGCCGGCGGCGAGGAGCACTTGCGCAGTCTGAGCGACGCCGTTCGCCGCGCGGCGCTGGCCATCGAAGTCTTTCACAAGGCCTCTCTCGTTCACGACGACATTCAAGACGACGACGCCTTCCGCTACGGCGACGAAACGGTCCATCGCCGCTACGGCGTGCCCACCGCGATCAACGTCGGCGACTATTTGATCGGTTTGGGCTATCGTTCGATCAGCCGCGACGCGGCGACGCTCGGCGCGGACACGGCAGCGGATATCCTCGATCGGCTGGCCGACGCCCACTTGCGATTATCGGAAGGGCAGGGCGCGGAGCTGATGTGGCGCGATTCGCTCCACAAACGGCTCTCGCCGATCGACGCCTTGAAGATTTACGCGCTCAAGACGGCGCCGGCGTTCGAGGCCGCGCTGTACAGCGGAGCGCGGCTCGCCGGCGACGCGGAAATGTATCGCGAGCCGTTCGCACAGTTCGCCCGGCACTTGGGCGTGGCTTTCCAGATTCTCAACGACTTGAACGACTGGCAGGGCGACGCGCACAACAAGCTTGCCGCGGGCGGCGACATCCTCGGCGGACGCCCGACCGTGCTTTGGGCGCTCGCGCTCGAAGCCCTCGACGAACCGCGGCGGGCCGAACTCGAATTGCTCCCCGCAGACGCCCGCCCCGCGGCGTGGCGCGTCGACCGCGTGCGGCACTTATACGAGCAAGCGGGCGTGTTCGACAAAGCCGCCCGCCTCGTCGACAAGTATCGCGAACGAGCCGAAGCGGTGGCCGACGAGATCGAGCGGGAAGAACTGCGGCGATTGCTGTATTACCTCATCGACACGGTGCTCGATCAGACGCCGCCCGTGGAACCGGTCGTCGTGGCAGCGCCGACGCTTGGGCTTTCGCTGCCGGTCGTTGCTCCCGTCACGTAATATCCCACCCTCATCGCTACATCCCACCCTCATCGCTGTAGGAGGCGAATCCCTTCGCCGACCGGAACCGGCCTTACCCCGTCGATGAAAGGGTCCACCTCCTACGGCGCCTGACAGGCGCCGTCCGTCACCGCGACGTTCGGCTCGCGCGTTTGCTGGGCGTCGCGACCCTCTGGAAGGACCTGCCGTGCATCCGCCGATACCCGACTTGATGGAGCTCGTGGGTTTGTTCTTCGAGCACAGCGCCGACTTGGGCGCATTCGCGCCGGTCGCGGCGTGCGACCTGCCCGAGCCGTACCGTGCCCTGTTGGCCCACGACCAGCACATGACGGTAACGGTCGAGCGATTCCACGGTTGCCCGGTCGACGTGCAGGTGCTCGAGTACAAATCGTCGCCCCCGCATTACTGCCGCAAAATCCTGCTCACGCGCCAATCGGACGGCGCGATCGTGCAATTCGGCATCGTGCGGATGGATCTCGATCAGGTCGACGCCGCAACGCGGGACGAAATTCTTGCCCGCCGCAAGCCGCTGGGCCGGATACTCATCGAGCACAACGTGCTCCGCGAAGTCGAGTTGGTCGACCTGTGGCGCGTCGAGCCGGGACCGGACCTGTGCCGCCTGTTCGAACTTGCGGCGCCCGAAACCACCTACGGTCGGACCGCGCTCATTCACTGCAACGGCCAACCGGCGGTGGAACTGTTGGAGATCGTCGCTCCGGCTCCGTAGCGCGACGCGGAGATACGAGTTCCCGGGCGTCTGAATGTGGTTTGGCATTGCGCCGTTTATGACGCCCTTTCGCCCACGCTTCTCCACGTGATGCGACGCGTCTACAATGCAAGCGGGCTAACCGGCGAATTACGTCCATGGCCGCGAAGAATCCTCTTACGAGCGGTCCGCCCACCGTCGCGACCGCGCCATCCGGCCCGAAGTTGCGCTTGCGCATCATGGCCAAGCGAACATCCGTCGTGGTCGGGCTAATTCTGCTTCAGTGGGCCGCGGCGCTTGCCGGCCCGGCCAGCATCGCGCTGCTTCCGATTCTCGGGGCGGGACTGTATTTCCTCCTGTCGCGGCGGCGAGTTCTTGATGCGGTGGGCTTCGTCGCGTTTTCGCCGCTGGTCGTGTTTTTCACTTTGGGGGTCGTCGACTACGCGCACGGCATAGCAAAAATCCGCGGTATGGGATTGCCCGGAACGGAGTACGACAATTTGGACCGAGAACTTCGCTGCGGCCGCGCGACGGGCGGTTGTATTATGATGGGGAACGAGTGGGTGTATCTCCGTCCGTACAACCTGGCCCTACGCACGATGATCGCATGTTTTGGCTACATGCCCGGCGCCTATACCGGTCCTTACCCAAGCAAAACGGAAGCCGTGACGGCGCTCACACGCGCCGTCGAAATACGAAAGCAAGACCTCGAGCTCGGCAGATTCGACATCGGCCAGGAACAGATTACGTTGCCTGCCGACGTTGGCGTCGCACTTGCACAACAATTCGACGAGTATCGTTCGCCGCCTCCGCCGATCCAGGCCGCCCTGTGGCAAGAAGAATGCGTCGTGCTCCGCGTCCCTGCATTTGCGGATGAGGATTCCGAAGAACCGCCTGCGATGATTGTGCTCATCGGCCGAAGCCAAGGTCGGCCATTCGCCTATTATGCCGAAGGCAAATACCACCATCATTTTCCGCCGGTCGATTGGGACGAGGCTAAGCGGTGACCGCCACTCGTCCGCGCAGGTCAATTCGGCGCCGGCGCTGGCTTCTCGTTGCGCGCCTTCGAGAACGTCTCTTTGAGCTTGTCCCATTGCTCCTTGAGAAACTCGTCGCCCGAGAGGCGCAGGTCGTCTTGGTGCTTGGCGATCGACTTGTTGATCTTCGCGGCGATCTTTTCGTTCTGCTCGCGGACCTCGCGCTGGAGCGTCGGTTCCGCGCGGTCGCCGAGCTCCTTGGCCAGCGGCCCGCGGAGATCGCCGATGCGCCGCAATCGGAAGTCGGTCATCTCGGCATGCGCGGCCGAAACCTTCGGCGCGACGGCGACGGTCGGCAGCAGTGTTCCCTGGCGCGACGAAAGAGCCGCTTCGACGTCGAGCGTGAGCCGGACCTTCGCCTCGCAATCGGCGCTGAGGCCGACCAGACGCACGCCTCGTTCCCATTGTTGCAGCTCGACGCGCCCTTGAAGCGGTCCGGCGGCAGTGACGCGAAACGTCACGCGGCCGTCGTCGTAGGTGCGCATTTCGGACACGTCGAGAACGAGCTTTTGCCCGTCGGGAATCCACACGTCGTACCGCTTCCACGTGCCGTGGTTGACGAGTTCCTTGCGGCGGCGCGTTTCGAGCTTGAGCCCGTCGAGTTCGACCTTGAGACCTTTGGTGAAGTGCTTCTGCCCGCCCCAATGTTTCGCGTCGGAATACCGCCGGGGCAACGCTTCGGCGATCAGCGATTCGGCCAGGTCGACCAGCGGCGGGCGAACCGCGTGGCTCTTGGCCGGCGCGGGCGGCGGTTCGGCAGCCGCCAGCGGGTGCACCGTCAATGCGAGTGCAAAGATGACCGGACAAAGCCAGCCCGCGGGGATTCGTGCTGCCGTAGACAATTTCCCAGTTTGACGCAACATGGCAGGCACTCGCAGGCTCATCTGAACGAGAAGCGGTTCGGTACAGTTACAATCGCCAATTCCCCGGCCCGTCCGCCAGCGTGAGGCGGGAAAAGTCCGCAGGGCATCAACTACGCCGTCGGACCCGCGGGGCTTTGGTCGATGTGCGCGCCCCGCGGACGTGTAATTACAATGGAACGGCGACGTTCCCCATTGCCGCCTTCGCTGCCCCACGATGAGCATGACTTCGCCTCGCCCACTGCTTCGCCTCATCGCGACTTTACTGCTAGCACTGGCATCGCCGAGCGTACGCGCCGCCGACGTTTCGCCGCCAGCGTTCCTCCAATGGTTCGACGGCAGCTACGCCACGATGGAAGACCGCGTGCCGGACGTATGGGCGGCGGGTTACGGCCAGCTTTGGCTGCCCCCGCCGGGTCGCGCGGAATCGAGCAACTTCTCCGTCGGCTACGACGTCTACGACCGCTTCGATCTCGGCTCGCCGGGGAGCCCGACGCTTTACGGCACCGAGACCGGACTCAAGCGCCTGGCCCGCGTGCTGCATCGCGCCGGCGGCGATTTGTACGTCGACTTCGTCGCCAACCACAACGGGTTCGCCGACCTCGGCACGCCCGGCTTTCAAGCCTCGGGCGGATATCCCGGCTTCGTCCTCACCGCGCCGGGCGCGGTGGACGGCGATTTTCATTCCGCGTTTGCCTCCGGCGATCTCGACGGACGGCTCTCGGGACTCATCGACATCGACCATTCGCGGAATTTGCAATACATCCGCCATCCCGTGCCCGGCTTTGCGAACAACATTCCCACCGGAACGACGGCGTCGAACGGCCGCCTCGCCAACGTGCCCGACGAAAACAACCGCCGGTTCTATCCAGACCGGCAGCAGACGCCGATCTTCGTGTTCGATCCGACGACTGGAGAGTCGAACATCGCGATCTATCCGTTCAACGCGGCGAACCCGCTCTCCGGCGACCCGGTGAGCGAAAACGCGATGGGCCTGTTGATGCGCTACGCCCAGTGGATGGTGCAGACCGTCGGCGTCGACGGGTTTCGCATCGACGCGGCCAAGCACATGGAGCCGTGGGTGCTCAACTACTTCGACCGCGCGGTCTATCGCGCTTCGACGCGGAACCACCTCGACGGCAGCCGCCGCGACGTGTTCAGCTTCAGCGAGGTGTTCGACGGCAACCGCGAATACCTCGAATCGTTCATCCGCAAGGACATCGACCTGAGCGACCCCGGCCGCGTCGGCGGCAATCGCGACGTGCTCGACTTTGCCCAGTTCTTTGCGTTCCAGAGCAATCTGACGGGCAACGGCTTTCAGAACGACTGGCGAAACGTCGTGAGCGCCGGCTTGGACTTCCACGACGACGGCCGGCACAACGGGTCCAACGGCGTGATGTTCGTGCAGAGCCACGACTCGTTCGGCCCGGCGCTCAACAACGTCGCCCATGCCTACATGCTCATGCACCCGGGCAACGCGGTCGTGTACTTCAACGGCAAGGAGTTCGGCGCCAATCGCGACTTTCCCAAGGACGGACGCGGCGACGCGCTCGGCGGGCTGTACGGCGACACGATCCAGCGGCTCGTCGAAATCCGCAATACGCACGGCCGCGGCAACTTCCGCGAGCGGTGGCTGGAAAAGGAGATCTACGTTTACGAGCGGTCGAACTCGGCGCTGGTTGTGCTCAGCAATCGCATGGACAACCACTACAGCCAGCGGACCGTCGACGTCGATTTCCCCTGGGGAACGTACCTCGTCGAACTCACGGGCAATGCCGAAGGCGACGCGAACATTCCCAAAGTGCTTCAGGTGTTCAACGACTGCTTCGAGTGCCAGTCGAAAGTAAACATCACGGTCAAACCCAACAACGGCGGCGACCGCGGTTACTTGATCTACGGCTTGGCGACGCCGCAAGCGCCGTCGGGTCTCCAACTCACGAATGTTTCGCAAGTCCTCAGCGATCCCGACCCGACGGCCGGCACGAATGGCACGCGGCGCTTGACCGACCTACACGTCATTACGGCCGATTCGTTCACCGCCAGCTTGCAAACGATCGAAGTCAACCTGCTCGGCTCGATCCGCGACCGTAATGCCGACGGCGACAACGCCCTCATCAAGCTCGACGGAGGCCGCGACGTGAACGGCAATGGGCAGATCGACTTTCGCACGCCCGGCGGCGTGTCGTACGGCTTTGAGAACTTCACCACCAAGCACAGCGATCTCTACACGGGCGGCGACGGCGAGTTTCGGCAGACAATTAGCACCGTCGGCCTCTCGGAAGGCGTGCATTTTCTCGAAGCAATCGCGTTTCGGCATCGCGACGACGGCGGTCCGGCCGCGTATAGCAGTTTCAAGAAGGCGATTTTCGTCGATCGCCTGCCGCCGGAGTCGACGCTCGACGGCTTCGCCCCGATCCAGACCGGCGTAAACGAAAATCGTCGCGCAGCCGTCCGCTCGCTCGACCAGACCGCCGACAGCGTTCACGTCTTGCTCGACCTGCCCGCGGCGCTCTCGGACGAAGAAGTCGCGGCAATGGTCGGCTCCGCGAATCGTGCCAATCAGATCGACCGCGACCTGTTCACCCGCGACTTCTCGGGCCTCGCGCACGGCAACCACGTGCTGACGGTCGTCTCCTTCGAGCCGACGGGCAACCGAAGCGTCCTCCGCCTGCCGGGGCAGTTCACGTCGACGATCTTCGGCGCAGGCATCGGCGACCTCGACCACAACGGCGGGTTCGAGCCGGCCGACGTCGCCGCGTTCGAGACGGTGCTTTATAGCCGCAACACGGAGTTCTCCGCCGCCGCCGACGCCGATGGAGACGGCCTCGTCGACAACGACGACTTGTTCGCGCTCGCCAGCCCGTACCTGTCAACTTCCGTCGGTCCGGCGGCGCGCGATGCGTATCGAGCCGCCTTGCGCCGCCGCGGCGACGTGGACGCAAGCGGCGTCGCCGATGCCGCCGACATCGACTTTCTGCGGTCGCAGCTCGGTGGAGCGCCAACCTGGTTGCTCGACCTCAATGGCGACGGCGCGCTCACGGACGCCGACACGCAACTGTTGATCGGCACGCTCTTTTCGACCGTACCCGGCGACGCGAACCTCGACGGCCTGGTCGACTCGTCCGACGCCGCGATGCTCGCCCGGGGATTCGGCGGCGCGACGGGCTGGGCCGGCGGCGATTTCGACGGCGATGGGTTCGCAACGCTCGCCGATTTAGCAACGTTGCAGACGCGGCTCGGGCATTCCAGCGGCGGCGAATTTGCGCTTTCGTCGGCGCCCGTACCGGAACCAACGGCGCGGACGCTCGCGTTGCTCGCGGCGGCGATCGTGCTATTGCGGCGACGCGAGCGCATTCGCGCCTACTGATGTGCCTGAAGCCGCGAGCGAGACGTAACTTGCGATAGCAATCGCCGCCGTTTCCACGCGGAGAATTCGCGGGCCGAGGTCGACGAACCGCCAATCGTTCGAGCGCGCGAGCGCGGCCTCTTCCTCGGTCCAGCCCCCTTCGGGACCGATTGCAATGACGACGCCGCGAGCCTGTGTCGGCGTCATCGTCTCGCCGGAGTCACTAGCGGTGGCGCCGGTCGGATGCGCGAAAAGCCGGCTCGCGCCGTCGCCGGCCGAATCGGCGGCAACGTCGCTCCACCGCCGCGGCTCGGCGATGTCCATCAAGCGATTCCGGCCGCATTGCTTCGAGGCTTCAATCACCGCGCGGCGAAGGCGATCGACCGCCGCTCGTCCATCGGCGACGCCGCGAGCGGTAACGAGCGGCACGAGCCGCGTCACCCCGAGTTCGACCGCCTTTTCGACCAGCCACCGTTGCCGGTCGCCCTTCGGCAGAGCTACGGCGAGCGTCAATGAGAAAGGCAACTCCCGATTGACCTCGCGGCGCTCGACGATGCTCAATTCGACGGCCGATTTACCGATCCGGTCGATCCTGGCCGAGAACTCCGCCCCGCTGCCGTCGAACAGCACAACCACGTCGCCCGCGCGGGCGCGCATCACGCGGGCCAGGTGCTGGGCTTCCCCGCCTGACAGCGCCGCCCGAGAGCCCGTGATTGCCGCGTCGCAGAAATAGCGCTGGGTCATCGTGGATCGCGATAGCAACGATAGCGGCGGGCGGCGTTTCGGATGACATGCCGCGGGAGCCGTTTGCCGTAAAACCGGCCGCAACCGGCTTTCGACTCAATAAGCTACGGTGAGTTTACCGATTGTAACGAGGACACGGCAGGACCGCGCTTGGGAGTCGCCGCGATGGATCGTTCACACTGGGGTTTGAGCCGTTCGCCGTTCGCCAATTCGACGGCGGGCCGCTGTTATTATCTCAATCCCAGCGGCGAAGAGGCCTTTGCCCGGCTCGGGTTCCTGGTCGAAGAGCGGCGCCGCTTGGGATTGCTGCTGGGTGAACCGGGCGGAGGCAAATCGACGCTGCTCGCGCGGCTCGCCGCCGATGTCACCTACGACGGCGGAACCGTCGCCGACTTGAGCCTGATCGCCGTCAACGCCGAGGAACTCCTTTGGCAAGCGGCGGCGGAACTCGGCGCGAATCCCACCGCGGGCGATCCGACGTTTCTCCTCTGGCGAACGCTGACGGACCGCATCGCCGAGCTCCGCTACCAACGAACCAGCACGCTCCTGTTGCTCGACGACGCCCATCGCGCGAGTCCGGAAGCCCTGGCGATCGTCGAACGGCTCGTGCATTGCGAATCGACGCCCGAGGCGACGCTGACCATCGTCCTGGCGGCGAACTTCGACACCGCCGAACGGCTCGGCGGCGGTCTGCTCGCGGCGGTCGACTTGCGCGTCGATCTCGCTCCATGGACCGAGCTCGACACGGCCCAATACGTGCAGCGCGCGCTGGCCGAAGCCGGCGCGAACGAAGGCGTCTTCGAAGCCGCGGCCCTGACGCGATTGCACGAGCTTTCCGGTGGCATTCCGCGCCGCGTCAATCAGCTTGCCGACCTTGCGCTGCTCGCCGGCGCTGGACAGCAATTAGAGCACATCGACGCATCGACGGTCGAAGCCGTGTACGCGGAGCTAAGCGCAGGACCGGCGGCCGCGTTCGTGCCGGCTTGATTCGCAAAGAGCGTGCTCATCGCGGCAACGCAATGTCGGCGAACTCGAACTCGAACGGCACGGTCATGATGACCGCGGGCGTAGAGTAGACCAGCGTGAGTTCGCCCGGCTTGTCGGCATCCTCGGCGGCGAACGCGTACGTCGCGATCACGCCATCCTCGGCGGCCTGAGAGTCGTATTCCACCGGTTTTCGCTGCTCCGTGACCGCGGTCAGTGTGGCCCGGCTCTCGTAGAGCCAGTCGTAGTGCGACTGCACCGCCTCCTGCGGGTTGTCGTAGATCACGCGGACGCGGGCGAGCCAGCGTCCGCCCACCCGGCGAAACGATTCGAGCCGCACCGTTGCGTCGCCCATCTTCTGCGACGCCACCGCCGCGCCGGGCCGCGTCTCGCTGAGCCGCTCGAAGCGGAACGCGACGTTCGCCCCGGCCAATAGGGCCGCCATACGCCCGCGAACCGCGAGACTCTTGGCATCGCCGCGAGCCAACACAAACGGCAGGGTGAGCCGCATGGCCCCTTGCCCGCCGAGCGACGACGTGGCCCATTGCGCTTCGGCACTGGCAATGCGGAGCGGGCGTTGCTGGTCGTCGACGGCGCTCAGGTCCTTGGCGGCCAGACTCAGCGCGATCGGCTTGAGACGCGGTTCCCAAGCCGCTTTGAGGACGATTCGAGCGAGAGTTTCCGCGTCGTCCGCCGCGCGCTTCACGTCGGCGCCGACCACCGCAAACCGCAGCGGCCCGCGGTAAACGGCGTCGCTCGCTCGCGGCTTTGCCGTTTCGCCGCGCTCGACGACGACCAGGCGCAGCGGATCGTCCCCTTGAGCGTCGCGCACTTCCAGCGATGCGCCGGCTGCGTCGAGAGTCGCGTCCAGCGCCGGCCAGAATGGCGTCTTGTCGAACGCGACGCGAATCCGCGGATCGGCGGGCGGCTTGCCTTCCGGACCGCGTTTGCGACCGTCGACGAGCGGGTTTCCGGACTGTTTCGCGATCGCCGCAAGCACTTCCGACAGCGGTCGCTCGGCGTCGGCAAGCGTGATGAGCGAGGCCTTCGCCGCGGACTTGGCAAACGCAAGTTCCAACTGTCGCCGCACGCGGGCCAGACGCTGCTTGACCTCAGCGGAGTGCTTCGCTTCGCCGCGCGGCAGAACGTCGAGCGCCTCGGGACCCAGAGCCATTAGGACCTTCTCGGCGGCATCGCGGTCCGCCAAGCGCGGCGCGTCGAGTTGCCCGATGAGCTCCGCGACTTTCCTTGCGAGCGCCGTTGTCGCCTCGTCGGACGCAGCGGCCCAACACGTCGGCGTACCGATCGTGCACGCGATCAACGCGGCGGCGATCGCAAGCGCAAGCATGCTACGACGAAACATCTCGGCGGCTCCGCGGACGGAACGGCACAAAGTGCCTATCCCAAAATTGTAGGAGGCGAATCCCTTCGCCGAGAAATCGCTCACCGGTGCGATCGGCGAGAGGATTCGCCTCCTACAGCGTTGGGTTTCGGGATAGGTTCTAACGGCGACGGCTCATAGCAAGCGAGCCTGGCGGCAATCTCGCGACCGCCGCCAAGCTCGTTGTGCCGGTTTGTTAGTAGTATTCTAGTCCGCCGCCGCGCCGACGGCCAATGCCGCGTTAGTACACGGCGCTTATGCCGCCCAACAAGAGGTGCGCCGTTCCCGCGTTGAACGGCGACGCGATGTCGTCGTAGTCGAAGTAGTTGTAGCGGAAGAAGCACGTCGTCAGTTCGGTCAGCGTGTAGTCCACGCCGGCAGTAAAGCGATACGTGTTGACGCGCACCTGGCTGTAGGCCGGCAAATCGTCGTATCCGCCGATCGCGGTCGCCGGGGCGGGCGGCGCGGTGAACCGGTTCCAACTCCGCACGTACTCGAAGCCGCCGATCAACTGCACGCGGTCGTTCCACAGGTACGTCGTGCCCAGATTCAGAACGTCGGCCCGCCCGCCGTAGTTCCATCGCGACGTGAACGCGGTCAGCTCGGTCCCCGGCACGCCGTTTTCGCGTCCCAGCGTCACGTCCTGGTCGATCCAGTTCGAGAACGTCGCCGCGCCCGCCGACATCGACCACCGATCCGTCGGCGCGTACCAGCCGCTCAGAACGACCGGGTAATTGTCCTCGTCGAAGTTGACGAATTCGGAGTGGTTGTAGCGATTCTGAATCCACAGCGACGCATTGAGCATGAAGTTGTTGGTCGGCGACCAGTTGCCGCCGATCTCGATCCGGTCTTCGTGCTCGGGCTGGTTGCTGTTGATCGCCGCGTCGAGGCTCAACTGCTGCCGGTGCGTGACGCCCAACAGCGGCCAATCGGTATCGAGCACGCGGTAGCGGAGATAGGTGTCGAACTCCCGGGACCAGTCCTGTTCGAGACCCACGAAGAACATGTGGGTGTTCGAGTCCGGCTGGGTGAATACCGCCGGCAGGGCGTCGAGGAAATAGGTCACGTTCGAGCGCTCGATGATCTTGTATTCGTAACCGCCGGTGACCGCGAGCCACGACGGCGCGCCGTCGTAGTCGTCGTGCGGATGCCACCGGCCGTGAAAGCCGGCCCGGTGCGTTTCGCGGTCGGCCAGACCCAGGTAATATGAGTCCGGATTGTAGATCGTCTGCGGCGTTTGGCTCTCGCGCCAGAGGTTCGCCTGCGCCGGATAGCGGACGTCGAGCGGGATGGTGTCGGCGGAGTTGTTTTGGACGAACGACTTGGCATAAGCCGTGAGCCGCAGCGCATCGCGAGACGTGTTCGTGAGCCGCACGTCGCCGCCGTAGAACTTCCGATCCGAGTCGCGGAAGTCGTTGTGCGTGTTGCCGACGAAAGCTAGCGCGTACAGCTCGTTATACTCGTTGAGTTGCGCGTTCATCTTGACGCGGTCGATTTCCGTGTAGTTCTCGGGCACGACGGCGTACGCGCCAACGCCTTGCAGACCGTAAGTGGCGTTGATCGCCGTGAAGTTGGCGAGCACCGTCTGGTCGTTCTGCTGGAACGACCGCATCGTGCGAGAATACTCGACCGTCAGCCAGTCGAACCGCGCTCGAATGCTCGGCTCGACTTCGGTGGTGAGCCAGTCGATCTGTTGGCCTTGGCTGACGACGTGGCAGGTGCGGCCGCCGGGCGCCGGGGTGAGCGCGAAGCAGTGCTGCGTCGAGTTGACCATGCGGGTGCCGTCTTTCCGCATGCCCCACACTTTCAGACCCCACTTGACGTCGTCGTTGAGGTTGCCCTTGAAATCCGCCTCGATCTTTTGCACGCGGATCGCGTAGTCCTGGCCGACGTTCAAGTCCGTGCCGTAGAGCACGTAGCCCGGCGTGTTGTTGGGTAGTGGCGGGTCGAAGAACCCGCCTTCGGGCTGAATCAGCGGGTCGTGTCCGATTCGGTGAATGAACCGGTCGTAGTCGAAGTCGATCGTCAGTCCCGGACCGCCGTAATAGTACACGCCGGCGTCCGTCGATTCGCTTTCGACGCCGGTGGCGAAGAAGTCGATGGTCCGCGAACCGTCGCTGCGGATGCCGTCGACGTCCCAGAATGGCGACGACTCCAGGCCCTGCCACTCGCCGGTGCCGGAGCGCGCGCCCGACTTGCCCACGCCCCACCAGCCGAACCGGGCGGCGAACCACGGTTCGTAGGGCGGATCGTAGAAGCGGAAATAGGGGTCTTCCGAGCTTTCCGCCATAGGCGCGTCGGTCTGCGTAGCGGCGTTCTCGCCCGCTTCGGCCGGTTCCGGCGCGTCCTGGACGACGACCGGAGTCAACTCGACGGCCGAACTTGTGCCTTGGTCGAAATACTCGGACGAGCCGACCGCCGGCAAAACATCGCCGGCGCGGACCGTTCCAGCAAATAAACAGAGCGCGACGACGACCGTCGCC
Organism: Planctomycetota bacterium; assembly: GCA_003576845.1. Lineage (GTDB taxonomy): Bacteria > Planctomycetota > Planctomycetia > Pirellulales > PLA5 > PLA5. The sequence goes on along the minus strand of QEVJ01000009.1, from coordinate 6,042 downwards.
TGGTTCCGGCGTGACACCGTATGGGCCCCCCCATAATTCGCTCGACGACGGGCGACGCGCAGCCGCCCGAGCGAGCCGTTATCTCAACATGGCAGGAAAGTGCGGCGTGGGCAGATCGCTACCGTGGATCTGCGAGTGGCAAGTCGTGCAATCCGTATAAAAACCCTTGCGGAGTTGCGGCACCGCGTCGATGTTCAACCGCGCGCCGCCGCCGTGGTCGCCGTCGCGGTGGCCGACGTGGCAACGCAAGCACAGGAACGTGGCCGGTTGCTTCAACAGGTTGTTCGTCACCGTGCCGTGCGGTTCGTGGCAGATGCCGCAGTCTTCGGTGACCGGCGGATGCTCGTAAGCAAACGGACCTTGCTTGTCGGCGTGACACTTCCAGCAGAGCAGGTTCTTGCTTTCCGCCTTGAGGTTGCCTTCGAGCTGCCCGTGCGGATCGTGGCAATCGGAACAGACCATCTTGCCCTCGCGAATCGGATGGTGCGACGGCAGATGCGTTTGTGCGAAGATGTTCTGGTGGCACTTGTAGCACGCCTCCGGCTCCTGCACGGACATCGGCCGGCGTTTTTGCCGCGAGAGATGCGTGTTTTCCAAGTCGACGCCGCTGGTGGTGATGAACCGCCGGACTCCGGCGTGCGGATGCGGATTGTGACAGTCCGTACACGCCACGCCCGCCAGGTTGTGCGTCGAAGCGTGCCAGGCCATCGTCGGCGAATCCTGCTTGTGGCAGCTCAAGCACAGGTCTTTGCGCGAGTGCTCGACGATGTTGCCGTGCGGATTGTGGCACGTCGTGCAGTTGAAGTCGTTCGCGCCGCCGATCTGGTGCGGTCCGGCGATCTCCAGCAGGTTCTTCATCTCGCCGTGGCAACGTAAGCACGTATCGGGAGAAACCGCGCCCAGGTTGTTCGAGTTCGCCCGCAGCGTTTCGATGTCCGGCGGCTGCTCGAACTTGACGAACGTGACCTGTGAGTCGGCGGTGACGTTTGCGCCGGGCGTCGCATGCGCGCCGGAGCGCTGCGTCTGCGTCACCTCTCCCAGACCGGTCGTGGCCTTCGTTCCCGGCGGCACGTTGTAGTGCGCCGTGTGGCAACTGATACAGGACAGGTTGGCATGCGCGTGCTTCGAGGTGCGCCACTGCGCGCCGGGCGAGCAGGCGTTCTGCTCGTGGCACTTCAGACACGCTTCGGCCGATTGTGCCGGCGTCATCTTCTTGAAGTTCAGGATCATCCCCGGTTCGCGGCCGCGCGTTTCCAAGTGCTTGCTGGCCGGACCGTGGCAGGCCTCGCACGATTGTCCTTTATTGATGCCGCGGTGGACGTTGTGTTGGAACGTCTCGACATACGTCTTGTGGCACTGCATGCAGAGCTCGTCGTCGTTGACGTACTCGGCGCCGGCGACGACGGGTATCTCCGCGCGGATTTCCGACAGCGATACCTGCTTGAAAGTCCGGTTCGGTTGCGGCCAACCCGGCTTGAGTTCCGTGTCGGTGCGCCGGCCCTGCCCGTTCTGCGAACGGCACGACGGCAAAATGACGAACAACGTCGCCAACAGCATTCCGGCCAGCGACCAGGCGACCAGTCGCAGCCGACGACGGCGGCAGCTTTGCACGGAACGATCTCCATCCATGGAGTCTGCACCCGGTTAAACAAAGACCGGGTATTTCAATCTGCGCTCGCAAATCGGCCGACAGGTGCGGTCCATGCGGCGCTCCATCGCCGCGGACAACCGTGCCGACGCAATCAACGTCCAAGTGAAGGCGAAAACGTCAGACGGCGCGCATTCCCATCGGCGGCGTCTGGCGGATGTTCCCCCCGACAAGACGCCTCAGCGGTTAGATTCGCACGCCGCGCATACCAATCTTGACAGTTTTGCCCTCTACGCGGCAATTTCGCGGGTTGACGGTCGCGGAGTCGCCGGCTATCGGCCGCCACCGAAAGGACGGCTGGACCGTTGATCGTCCGATGGACTTGCGAGCGTGGAATCCCCAGATTGCCCCGCTTCCGTTTCCCCCAAACTCGCGAAAAAGCGAAAGACCGTCAAACTCGCGGCCGATAAACACGCCGTCTGCAATTTGCCGTCGACTTCCCCGGCAGCGGTAAACCGACCATGCTGCGAGCGCTGCTTAACATTCTGGGGTCGCTCAAGCTCGCCGTTGGGCTGTTGCTGCTGCTCGGCGGCATCCTGGCGACGGCGACGTTTCTCGAAGCCAATCGCGGCCGCGAATTCGCCGCCTGGCACGTCTATGGCAGCACCTGGTTCATTGCCCTGCTCGCCGCACTCGCCGTCAACATCCTCGCGGCGGCATTGAGCCGCTGGCCGTGGAAACGACGCCACGCGGGGTTCGTCGTCACGCACGCCGGCCTGCTGGTGCTGCTAGCGGGCGCGGTGCAGACGTTCATGCACGGGTCGGAGGGACAGGTCGTGCTCCGCGAGGGCGACGGGACCAGCGAAATGCTCGTCCGCGACGAGAGTTTGATCCAGGTCGTGAGAAAAACGCCCTCGGGAACGCTGTCGACCGAATTGGCTTTCGCGCCCGGTCCCGGCGACTGGCAAGACGGCCACGAATTGGATTTCGGCGTCGAGAAGGGACTGGGCGTCAAAGTGCTCAAGTTCTATCGCCACGCCCTCGAGCACATGGAATGGGTTGCCGACGACCGTTTGTTCGACGGACCGGCATTGCAGCTTGCCCTTGCCGACGCGCACGGCAAAGTCGTCGCCGAAGAGTGGCTTGCCGGAAACATCTACGGCGGCGAAGCCGTGATTGGTCCCACGATGTACACGATGCTGCCGATCGTCGAGAAGTCGATGGAACAGGACTTCCTCGATCCTCCGCCGATCGCTTCCGTCGCGGCCGGCGTCCTGTCGCTCCACTGCGACGGGGAGATGCAACGGATCGACGTCGCCGAACACGTCGGCAAGAAAGTTGCCGTTGGGAAAGCCGGCGTCCAAGTCGAGATTGTCGAATATCTGCCCAACGCACGCCCAAACGCAAGCGGACGTTTCGAGTCCCGCGGCGCCGTGGCGCGCAATCCGATGCTCGAGTTGCTGGTGTACGAACCCGGCAATTCGAAGCCGACGCGCCAGGTCGCGTTCGCCAAGCGGCCGCTGCTGAACCTCGACGGAGTCCACGGCAAGCCTTGCCGCGCGAAGTTCTGGTATCACCACGCCGACGCGAAGCCCGAGTCCGGCGCGGCATTCATGCAGACCACGGACGGCCGGCTGTTTTGCCGCGCGGCGGCAGGCGGAGCGTATTCCGAACCGCAATTGGTTCGCGAGGGCGGCGACCTGCAACTCGTCGGAGGCTTCAAGCTCTCGGTCCGCCGCTACCTTCCCCGCGCGCGTCACGATGCCCGGTTCAAGCCGGTCGCGTCCTCGCCGCGCCAGAAAAACCCGCCCGAAGCCGCGGCGCTTGTGGAAGTATCGACTGGTGAAACGACGCGGCGCATCTGGCTCCGCCGCGGCGATCCGTTGCACGGCACATGTACGATTCCGTCGGACCAGGGTCCGCTCACGCTCTCGTTCGATTACGCCCGCCGTCCGCTCGGTTTCACGCTGCGGCTGGTCGACTTCACGCGGACGCAAAACCCCGGCCGCGTGGGCAATGCGACCTTCTCCAGCGCCGTCGAGGTGATGGACCCGCAAGCCGACGACAAGCAGTCGTTCGACATTTCGATGAACCGGCCGCTGTCGTACGGCAAGTTCACGTTCTACCAATCCAGCTTCGAGGACGCCGGCCACGCCAAATCGGCCAGCGTGCTCGCCGTCGCTTACGATCCAGGCCGTTTCCTCAAGTACCTCGGCAGCGCGATGATCTGCGGCGGTATCTTCGCGATGTTCTACATGCGGGCGTACTTCTTCGCGAACGTTCCTCGTGCATTCGGCCGGCGCGACGCGCAATCGTTGACCCCGCCCGTGCCACCGCCGGTCGTCCATTCCGCCGCCGAGTCCCAGCAGCGGGCCGCGTGAACCGCAAGCATTCTTATCGAGGCTCGAAGCGATGCGACAAGCCCACTCGATCATCCTGGCAGTGCTCGTTCTGCTCGGCGTCGCGCCGACGAGTCGCGGCGACGAGGCGTTTGCGTGGCGAGCTTGGCGAAACGCGCCGGTCCTCGACGGCGGCCGCGTCAAGCCGCTCGATTCGCTTGCCCGCGAAACATTGCGGGGACTCGCCAATCGCGCGGAGATGACCGATCCCATCGACGGACAGCACCTCGATGCGTGCGCGTTCTACCTGGTGCTGCTGCTCGATTGGCAAGGCTGGTCCGAAGCAGAGACGCAGAGCGAGCATCCACCCGCAGACGCTAACGACTACTTCGCCGTGCATCGCCCCGACAAGTGGGACCAGACGGCGTTGCTCCGCGTCGACAACCTCGAACTACGGCGGCTACTGAAATGGGATTCGCAGCGCAAGCTCGTTTCGCCCGTCGAAGTCCATGCCGCCAAACTCGTCGTGCCGGCCACCGGTCGAGAGAGTTCCTTGCTCCGCTGGACGCAGGAGCTTGCCAAGCAGGAAGCCCCACTCACGAAGCTCGAACAGGACGCGGTGCAATTGGCCGATCGTTTCCGCGCCTACGTGGACCATCGGATGGGCAAGCGGCTGTTTCTCCTGGCCCCATCGGGAAGCGACGCGGATGCCTGGACCACGGCTGCGGCGCTGCTCACGACACGTTGGAACGACGCGAGCGACCCAACGGGACAGCGGCGCGAGGCTCAAGCGGCTTTGCGTGCCGTCCGCAATGCATACCTCCGCGGCTCGGCCGCCGATTTCAATGCGGCGTCGCAACGGTTCTTCGCCGCCCGCGACGCAATCGCCGCCGATTCGCCCGCGTCGGTGGACGCGGCGATCGTCGACCTCGAAGTTGCCTTCCACGACTGGGCCCCGTTTCGCATCGCCTGGGTCTTCACCCTCGTGAGTTGCGTGTCGTTGCTGTTGGCCCATGCGACGCACTGGCGAATTGCCGACGCGGCCGGTTGGCTGACCTTCGGCGCGGGCGTTGTTGCTTTGATTGCCGGTTTCGCCATGCGAGTGATCATCTCGGGACGCGCCCCCGTTACGAATATGTACGAATCGGTCGTGTTCGTGGCCGCCGGCGTAGCGCTGTTCGGTATGGTGCTAGAGGCGCTGTACCGCAAGAGGTACGTCCTTGCCGCTGCCGCCGCGGTGACGACGCTCGCCCTCGTCGTCGCCGACAACAGCCCCGTCGTGCTCGACGCCAGCATCGCGCCGCTCCAACCCGTGTTGCGAAACAACTTCTGGCTCGTCACGCACGTGATGACGATTACGCTGAGCTACGCGGCGCTAGCGTTGGCCCTGGGCCTCGGCAACATCGCGCTCGGCTACTTTTTGGTCGGCTCCCCAAACAAAGCCGCGATCGACAATCTGACCAACCTTACGTACCGGGCCATCCAACTCGGCGTGCTGTTGCTCGCGGCCGGAACGATTTTGGGCGGCGTGTGGGCCGATTACTCGTGGGGGCGGTTCTGGGGTTGGGATCCCAAGGAAGTCTGGGCCCTCGTGACGCTGCTCGGATACCTCGCCGTGCTACACGCTCGCTTCGCCGGGTGGGTCCACCAATTCGGTCTCGCCGCGCTGGCCGTGCTCTGCTTCCCGCTCGTCGTCATGGCTTGGTACGGCGTCAACTTCGTGCTCGGCGCCGGGCTGCACAGTTATGGGTTCGGCGAGAGCCACGGCGCCGGCTACGTGGCGTTGGGCGTTCTCATCCAAGCACTCTATGTCCTCGCGGCCGCCGTCTGTCACGCCGCGCACCGTCGAAACTCCGGCAGCCATCCCACAACCGTCGCTTTGGCCGCACTGGAGCATCCGCTCGCGCCTTCCATCGTCGGGGCGCGGCCGTGCCGTTAGCACCAAGGTCGCCCGCGTTCCAAAACGGCCGGTTTGCACCTCCGTGTCGCCGGGTCCGCGGTGCTTGGCGTGCTTGGCGGGTGCAGGACAGGGTTTGCTATCCTGTGGAATGCGGTTTGCCGGGCTTGCGGAAGCCGGTTTGGCGGGTGGCGCGGCGGCGGCGAGAAGTCATCGAG
>QEVJ01000139.1 GCA_003576845.1 Planctomycetota bacterium | reverse complement strand
TGCGCCACACGGCGGCAACGCTGATCCTGGCGGCGGGCGAACACGTCAAGGTTGTGAGAGAACGACTCGGGTACACGAACGTCCAGACGACGTTGACCGTGTACCCGCACGTCCTGCCGACGATGCAGAAGTCGGCGGCGGAGCGGATGCCAAAGCTACTCGGCTGAGATTGGCTGTCAATTGGCTATCGAATGGGCGCAAACGCGACGAACATAATCAACGCATCGCATTGCCCGCGAACGAGATAGGATTCTGCGGCAGCGCAGCACGGACGCGGATTTCGATTTCGTGGCTGCTGAGCATGGCCGGTCGGGAATGGGGGTTTGGGCGGCAATCGGGTGAATTTCGGGCCTTGCGCGGCGAGCGTCAAACCGACCGGAGGGCGAGCCGCGTCGCGGTGGAGAGGCAAGCGGCCGGCGGTTCGGCGGGTTCGGCGGCAAGATGCCGTTTCCTAATTTGCCGGACCGGTCTAGAATACCGCGAATCGAGCCACGGGATCGGCCTGGCGCGTGGAATGCGCCGAAGCTTTATTGCATCTTCGATGGATACGCGACTGGCGTTCGAGATTCTGCCGCAGCCGGACAGCGAATCTTGCGGCCCGACGTGCTTGCAGGCCGTCTATCGCTACTTCGGCGACGAGATGCCGCTGGAGCAGGTGATCGCGGAATGCGCCCGACTCGAGGAAGGCGGCACGCTGGCGGTAATGCTCGGCTGCCACGCGCTGCGGCGCGGTTACGACGCCGCGATTTACACCTACAATCTGCAAGTGTTCGACCCGACCTGGTTCCATCCGGCGCCCAAGCCGCTTGCGGAGCGGCTTTCGGCGCAGATGGCCGCCAAGGAAATGCCGAAGCTGCGGATCGCCAGCGAGGGCTATCTCGACTTTCTCGATCTCGGCGGCGAAATCCGGATGCGCGATCTGTCGCGGAATCTGATTCGCGAACACCTGAACAACTCGATCCCGATTCTCACCGGCCTGAGCGCCACGTATCTGTACATGGAAGCCCGCGAGTTCGGCCCGCGGTGGGACCCGGACGATATCCGCGGCGTACCCGCCGGTCATTTCGTCGTGCTCTACGGTTACGACCGCACGAACAAGCAAGTCCACGTGGCCGATCCATACCAGGAAAACCCGCACGCGCCCGAAAGGATGTATTCCGTGGGCGTGGACCGCGTCATCAACGCGATTCTGCTCGGCATTCTGACATACGACGCGAATCTGCTCGTCATCCAACCGCGGAAGCCGCGGAAAAGGTAGGCCGCCGTGCCTGTGCTCATTGTTGCCAACGACCCGAAGGCGTGGCCGATCTCGATTCCCAACGTCGAAGTGATCGACGCCCGCACCTATCTCACCCGGCCCGAATACAGCGAGATGCGCGGCGTCAAGCTGTTCAACATGTGCCGCAGCTATCGCTATCAAAGCTCGGGCTATTACGTGTCGCTCCTGGCCGAAGCCCGCGGGCACAAGCCGCTGCCGAGCATCACGACGATCCAGGACATGAAGAGCCAGGCGATCATTCGCCTCGTGTCGGATGACCTGGACGAGATGATCCAAAAGGGCCTGGCCCCGATCCAGCGCGACAAGTTCACGCTCAGCATCTACTTCGGCCGCAACATGGCCCGGCGGTACGATCGACTCTGCCTGCATTTGTTCAATCTGTTCCAGTCGCCGATGCTGCGAGCGCATTTCGCCAAGAACGGCAAATGGGTACTGCGGAGCGTCGCCACGATTTCCGCCGCGGAAGTCCCGCAATCGCACTGGCCGTTCGTCGTGCAGGTCGCCAGCGAGCACTTCGCCGGCCGCGGAGCGCGGGTCCGCCGCCGGGCACAGGCGCGGTACGACCTGGCGATCCTGGTCAACCCCAGCGAGAAGGACGCTCCCAGCGACGAAAAGGCTCTCAAAAAATTCGTCAAAGCGGCCGAGTCGCTAGGGATGGAGGCCGAATTCATCGGCAAGGACGATTACGGCCGCATCGCCGAGTTCGACGCGCTGTTCATTCGCGAAACGACGCTGGTCAACCACCACACATATCGCTTTGCCCGGCGAGCCGCGAGCGAAGGCCTGGTCGTGATCGACGATCCGCAATCGATCGTCCGCTGCTCGAACAAGGTCTATCTGGCCGAGTCGCTGGCGCTCAAAGACGTGCCGACGCCGAAAACGATGGTCGTGCACAAAGGGAACGTCGACACGGTCGCCGACGAGCTGGGCTTGCCGTGCGTGCTCAAGAAACCGGACAGCGCGTTCTCCCTCGGCGTCGTCAAAGTCGACACGCGCGAAGAGCTGGCCGAAAGGCTCAAGGCGATGCTCGAAGACTCGGACCTCATCGTCGCCCAGGAGTTCGTGCCCACGACGTTCGACTGGCGGATCGGGATTCTCGCGGGCCGGCCGCTATACGCGTGCAAATACTTCATGGCCCCCAAGCACTGGCAGATCATCAAGCGCGACGGTTCCGGCGGCAGCGAATTCGGCAAGTTCGAAACAATGCCCGTCGAAGTCGCGCCGGCGAAGGCCGTCCGCGCCGCTCTGCGGGCGGCCAACTTGATCGGCGACGGTTTGTATGGCGTCGACGTCAAGCAATCGAACGACAAGTTCTACGTCATCGAAGTCAACGACAACCCGAACATGGACGCGGGCGTCGAAGACGCGGTCATCAAAGACGAACTCTACCGCCGCGTGATGGAAGTTTTCTTGCAACGCATCGAACAGCGCAAAGCAGGCGTGAGAAGCGCCTAGCCAGTTCGCCACTAAACGTCCGTTCGTGGTTCATAGGTCGCGCCAAGCCATAGATGATAGGGGACCGGATCTGCATCGTCCGGTAGCGCGAGCAGACCAAGCTCAAACCGGCGGAGGTTATCGTCGAGACGGACGAGGCTCGCCTGGGCTGCGCGTTCGCTGGCCGTTTTGAGCGACCGGCTGAAGCGTTTGCCGCGAATCCAGAAGACGATGCGAAACTGGTTGCCGCGTTTTTCGAGGGATGCCATGACGGAATTGTTGCTGTGTGGCCCAAGCGGGCGTTAGCAACACTTCCGCAACATGAACGCATCATTCTCCCCAATTTCTCCCCAGTCTTGCCTTCAGGTGGTCGGACACGCTCACGACGTAATCGCCGCAAGTCGTTTTCGTGTAACGAGTACCAGAGGAGGGACTTGAACCCTCACGCCCTTGCGGGCACTGGATTTTGAATCCCTTGACCCCCATACGTGTTGCGACGTGTTGCGGCGAAACGTGCGTTTTACCCGAGAGTTTTGCAGATCGCTAACGCATCAATCGCCCTCGCGTCGCAACGTTATGGCGTACAAGTGGAGTACACCCCCGCGCCGACTCGTGCGACGATTCGCCAATCGCGCGTGCCTTGGTAGAATGAATGCGTCGCCGGTCCTCTGTTGTGGTCGGCGGCATCTTTGATAGGACACGGGCGGCGGCCGTACACCGTCGCTCGCGATTGCCGGGGAGCGCGGCACCCCAAGTCCGCGCTTCCGGCAGTCGCAATAACTTGGGGACTTCGACGATGACGACCGCACGGAAGGGGCGAAAGCCCAAGGAATTGTCGCCCGGTTTTACTGCGCTGAAAGCGGCGCTGGTTGACCAGCCGGCCGCGGCCGAATCGGATCGGAAAGCGGCCGAAATGGAAACGGGTCGGAAGATCGCGCGGCAACCGTGGCACGTGGTGAATGAACGTCCGTTTCGCACGCTATTCAATCGCGTTGTCGGCACACTCGCGACTTCCCGCGACTACGGCGATTGGCCCGAAGGGGATCGGCTGCGGCAAATGATGTTCGACTCGCCGGATGAGTATTCGCGCGAAGTCACCACACGATGGAAAACCGCGTTCGGTGTTGACCCGCCAATGAGTTGGACCGATTGGGTTCGACTCTGTGGAGTTGCCGGCATCATCGCCCCTGACGCTATGACCGAAGTTTGGATCGAAACGCGCGTCGTGCCGTACATCGTGGGGCGATTTCGCGGGGCGAATCGGGGCGGCTGCGATCAATCGGATTGGATTCCGACAACTAAGGGGAAAATGAAGGCGCTCTACAAAGTCACGTCGAACACAATCGCGGCTCGCATTAAGAGCGGCAAGATTAGAGTCAAAGAGTTGGATAAGCAAAACATCCTCGTTCACCCCGATGATTATTCCGCTGCGGTTCGCGCGAAGGAGGCGAGAGACGCGAAAACTTCTCGCAACTAATTCCAAACTTCTCCAAACTTCTCTAAAGGCCCGCTCTGGCCTAGTTGAGCGCTTTATATCCGCCAGTAAAGTGCGGGTATGAGCACAACATTAATCACTCTCGGCGAAACGGCGGAAGCCCTCGGGATTTCTCCCAAGCGATTGGGGAAGCTCGTTCGCGAGGGCAAGATTCCACACGTGAAACTGCCAGACAACGAAGTGCGTTTTGATGAGCGCGACTTGCTTGTGTGGATCGAATCGCACAAGGCCGGGCAAACAACGGCGGCGGAGGCCACGTCGTGAAACTCGACATCGACCCCACCGAACTTGCGCCTGTCATCCGTCAGGTTGTCGCCGAAACGCTCGCGGCGACGGCGGCGCTGCCGGCGGATCGGATCGGCCACACGGAGGCAGAAGCGGCGGCGCTGTTGGGTATGGCGAAGCACATGCTCCGCGATGCCCGCCTCCGCGGCGAAATCAAGGGCCGGCGCGTTGGCAAGTCAATTTACTACGGCCGCGGCGAGCTTATTCGATTTTTGGAGAAGTGAAATTTGCTCGCGGCCGTTCGCCGGGCGGTTGAACGGACCGCGAGCTTAAAACGGAGATTCGACAGTGGATTCTATCCTGAGCGTCAAGGGAACGGCAGAGCGCGGCGCGGATTATCAATTCCGTGTCGCGATGACAGACGGCAAAGTGACGGTCGAATGCACCGTGACCGCCGCAGAGTTGACGACGTACTCGGGTTTTCAGCGGGCGGTTCTCTCGCGATACGGCGTTTATTTCCGCAACGACGATTTTGAGGCGAGTCGCGGCCGCGGTGCTGCCGCATGGCGCGATGAAGTCGAATGGCAGTTAAGCCGCAAGAGCGCGGAGGTTGCCACGCGATGACGACCGACACCATCGAACGACCGAAACTCCGCGCCGAGCTTCGCCCCGAGGACGTAACGGCGATCATCGACACGCGCGAACAAACGCCGTTCGCACTCTCGCCGATGCGAACCGTCCGCGGCACGTTGGCGACCGGCGACTACAGCGTTTCCGGACTCGAAAACGTCATCGCGCTTGAGCGGAAGTCGCTCGGCGATTTGATTTCATGCGTCGGTCCGGAGCGCGAACGATTCGAGCGCGAGATACAGCGATTGCTCGCCTACCCGACGCGAGCCGTCATCGTCGAAGCCACTTGGTCGCATCTCGAATCGGGCGGCTGGCGATCGAACGTAACGCCGTCGTCGGCGGTCGGGAGCGTGTTGGGCTGGATTGCGGCGGGCGTGCCGTTCATTCTCGCCGGCGATCACCTTAACGGCGACAGATTCGCCGCTCGGCTGCTGTTCATCGCGGCCCGCCGGCGCTGGCGTGAAGCGCGGTCGCTCGTCAACGCGGTCGGTGGGGAGGTCCTACAGTGACGACCACAACCGCCACAAAACCGCGACCGCTTTTTCCGAATCATCGCGCGGAGCTTGCAGCTAGCGGGTTGACCGACGAAACCATTGCGGCAGCCGGCATTCACTCCGAATCCGACACGTTGCGGCTGGCTCGCATTCTCGGCTGGGACAAGTGGCCGAAGAAACGCGGTGCGGCGATTGTGTTCCCGTACTACGATGCCGACGGCGCGAACGGCTACCATCAAGTCAAGCCCGACTCGCCGCGGACGGACTCCAAAGGTAAGCCGGTCAAGTACGAGTCGCCCAAGGGGCAATCGCCGCGTCTCTATGTTCCGCCTGGCGTGCCGAGCAAGCTGGATTCGCCCGAAGCGTGGCTCGTGATAACGGAAGGCATCAAGAAAGCGCTCGCGGCGACGCAAGCGGGCTTCCCGTGTCTCGGGCTGGCGGGCGTGAGTTCCATCTATCGCGACAAGCGAAGCTGCCGACTGCTGCCCGAGTTGGAACGCATCGCCTGGAAGGGTCGCAAGGTATTCATCGCGTTCGATTCGGACGCAACCGACAAGCCCGAAGTCGCCGACGCCGAGCGACAACTGGCGGCGAAGCTTGCGGCGATGGGCGCGGTCGTCAAGGTGATTCGCATTCCGGCCGGGCCAGCCGGAGATGACGGCGAGCCGGTCAAGCAAGGCATCGACGATTTTCTCGTTTCCCACGGCGCGGCGGAGTTTCATAAGCTCCGCGAGGAAGCCGTCGACCCCGACCCGCCGAAAGACGACGACGGCAAGGTTTCGGCGCAGTCGTTGGAACCAGCCGCGACCGGCAAGGCGTTCCTTGAAACGGGCAAGGTCGATGGACTTTATCGGCTGCGGTTCTATCGCGGCGGGTTCGTCATCTGGAGCAAGGGGCGCTACATCGACGTGCTGCCGTCCGAAGTGCGCGGCAGCGTGATTGAGTACGTTAATCGTAATGCGCGGCACCTGACTACCTCGATCACCAATAACATCCTCGATCAAGTCAAGGCGCAATCGCTCCTGTCCGGCATGATCGAAGCGCCGGCGTTTCTCGGCGACGCGCCCCTCGACTCGCGAGGCGAACCGTGGCGGACGAACGAAATTGTAGTGGCGCGCAACGGCATGATTCATTTGCCATCGCTCGTTGGCGGCTCGGCGGAATACATGCTGCCGGCCACGCCGCGGCTATTCACGCCAGCCGCACTTGAATGCGATTTTCGCATCGACGCGCCGAAGCCGTCGCTATGGCTCGATTCACTGGCACAATGGCTCGGCGGCGACGCCGAGAGTATCGCAGCATTGCAAGAGGCATTCGGCTATACGCTCGTCATCGACACGCGGCAGCAAAAGATTTTCATGCTTATCGGTCCGCCGCGGTCGGGTAAGGGAACCGTCGCGCGAATCTGGCGGGCGGTCGTCGGTAAGCAGAATACCGCCGGGCCGACGCTGGCGAGCTTGGCGACGAACTTCGGGCTGGCTCCACTCCTGAGCAAGTCGCTCGCGACCATTTCCGACGCGCGGCTGAGTGGGAAGGCCGACCAGGCGCTTATCGTCGAACGGCTCTTGTCGATAAGCGGCGAAGACGCGCTCACCATCGACATCAAGCATCGCGACCCCGTGACGGTTACGCTGCCGACGCGGATCGTGATTTTGTCGAACGAGCTTCCGCGCCTCACCGATTCGAGCGGCGCTCTGGCAAAGCGGATGATTCTCTGGCGATTCCGTCAGTCGTTCTATGGCAAAGAGGACTACGGGCTGACGGACAAGCTGCTGCCGGAACTGCCGGGAATTTTGCTTTGGGCAATCGAGGGCTGGCGACGGCTGCGGGACCGCGGACATTTTGTGCAACCCGCCGCGAGTGCCGAGCTTGTGGGAGAACTGGCGGACCTTACTTCGCCCGTGGGCATGTTCGTCCGCGAGCGGTGCGTGGTTGACGCCGGCCGCAAGGTGGAGCGGAGCGAACTTTATCGCGAGTACGAAGATTGGGCGCAGTCGAAGGGGCGGAAGAAATGGGAGGATGAGGCGGGCTTCGGGCGGGCGCTCCGGGCAGCTTTTCCAGACGTGTACGACACGCAACCGCGAGTCGGTGGTAAGCCGGTGCGGCACTATGGCGGAATCGGGTTGCGGATGGATTTTTAGACGCGCGCAACAGGTGAAACATGTTTCTGTCTATTGCACGCATTACGAGAGAAAAAACAAAAGACGAAAAGATGAAAGAAAAGACCAATATAGTATGCAATGCCGCGCAACGTGTTTCACCTGTTGCGCCTTCCACGGCGTGGCCGCCCCCGTGGGCAGGCGGCGAGCCGTCGCCCGAAGCCGTCGCCACGCTCCCCGAGCCGTCCGAATCGCTCCCCGCCCCCTGTCCGACGTGCCTCTGCGCGATCGGCTGGCGGCTGCCCGATGGTCGCGTTCTCTGCGGCGAGTGCCACGAGCAACCCGCCGACGCCGTGAAAGTCGTGTTCGTCGATGACGGCCGCGGCTGGGTTGAATACGCCGACGAACGCCGTCAGCACGAGCGACGCCACGACGAAGCGGGAGAGCTTCCAGCCTGGGACGACGGCGAGCCGTGGGATGCGTCGACGCCGACGTGCCCAAAGTGCGGCAGCGCTGCCTTGTGGGAGTCGATGGCGGATAAACTGCATTGCCTCTCGTGCGATCCGCCGCGACGTGCCCAACGCTTGGCCGCGAAAGCCGCGTTGATTCGCTCGCGTCGCTACAAACCAGTCTTTGCCGCGACTGAATGCGGTGAGGAAACCTAACCCGAAAGGAAACCCCCATGCCCGAAACCGAATCCCTCCCCATCGTTGACGAAGCTGTCGCCGAGTTCCTTTGCCGGAACCCCAACGGCGCATTCACGCTTCCCGAGCTTGCCGAGTCGGTCGGCTACCCCTTGCCCGCCGTCGGCGATGCCTGCGACCGTCTAGCCGACCTGGGCGTGACTATCTCCGGCACGATCGCCGGAGTCGAGAAGTTCACGCTTTCGCAGCGATGGACCGACCGAGTTCGCGCCGCGACTGCGAAGCCAGCCACGCCCGACGCCGACGCCCAAGACGACGAACCCGAAGCCGACGGCGACGAGATCGAAGTCGAAGCCGAACACGCCGGCGGGCAGAAAATCCGCACCTACGTCTACGACGGTCCCCAAGCGATCCAAGCGTGCAAGAGGCAAGCCGTCGCCGCGGGTGAGGACTTGTCCAATCGGACCTACCTCTACCGCGACGAACGGGGCGACTGGACTGAGGCGGACTGACCCCCAACCCCTCTACGGGTCCTACCAACCGAGATTTCGCCGACCCCCCCTTCGGGAACAGCCAGAAAACACAATAAAGAAAAGCTATGACTTTTACCTTGCAACTCTCCGATTTTGCCCGCGAACTGCTGGTCAAGATTCTGGCCCGCGCCGACGGGTTACACGTGCCGTTCCGCGAGCCGGATTCGATCGCTTGGGCACTCATACACGAGGGCATTGTCGCGTTCCGCGAGACGGGCGCGATCCCGTGGAATTCCGCCAGCCGCGACAACGCGCAGGCGAAGGCCAACGAGCGGGCGCTTGCCGAGCTTGCCGACGCGAAGCTGGTCGAACGGCTGAAAATCCGCGGCGTCGGTGCTCGCACGAGCGACGTGATTCTCCGGCCCGAAGGTTTTGCTTTGGCTGGCGAGCTTGTGGGCCAGTGGCGGCACCGCGAGGCGCTTTGGGCGGCCGACGAGACGGCTCGGCTATCGCGTGAGTTGACCGGGCGGCCGGACGTGTTCGTTGCCGAGATTGAATTCTCCGAACCGCGGGGCGTGGGTTGGGGCGACGGCAAGCAAGCGGAAGTCGGACTCACGCAAGCCTTGAACCTGCCGGCGCTGACGGCGGGCTTCCTCGATTTCAACTGCACGGTGCGACGGCACGGTGCGTATCGCGTGACGCGCGAAGGGTCTGCGGCCGTCGAAGCCGCAACGCCCGAAGAGCTTGCTTACGCCGACCCGCCGAAAGCCGACAAGCGGCTCGCGAAAATCTACGACCGCGAGTTGGCAAACGCCCGCGACACGTGGCGCGCGAAAGACGAACGAAGCCAAAGCATCGGCGAGATTCCCCTGGCCGCGAGCGGCGGCCCGGAGTATGGCGGTTTCGCGATGAGCAAGCGCGAGGTGGCCCATGCGTGACGAAATCGAAATCGCCCTGCATCGGCTCGCCCCCGAGCTTGAAACGCGGCCCTACGTGCTGTGGGCGTCGGAGCTTGGCGCGGATCGACCCGATACCACGTGCTACTACGGCACGACCCGCGAGGATTTTTCGGCGATATACCGCGACTCAATCGGCGAGCGCTGGCGTGGCGGCGCTCCGGCTATGTTGCTGGACGACAAAGCGATTGCCAAGGCTGCGAAAGCCCGCGGCATGATGATCGAACAATTTGCCATAGATATCGCGATTCACGAGTTGGGCCACGTCCTACAACTCCCGTGGCCGCACCACGAGCCGCGGTTCGCCAAGTTTGCCCCCGAATTGCTCGCGGAAGACCGGGCGTCGGTCGGGGCCGAGATTGTCGCGGGACTCGAATGCGAAGAGCGACAGCGGGAGCCTTGGTATCAGCACGCCGCGGACTTTCACCGCATCGTCGGGCACCTGATTGTCCGCGCGGGAATGCTCGGCGTTCCGTGCAATCCCAAGATCATCCTGCCGAACGGTCAGTACACGCTCGGGGCCGGCATCGGCGACTACCTCGCAGCGCTCGCCGACGAAGCGCGGATCATGCGTCACCGCGCGTTCACCGAAATCAAGCAGCGTGCGCCGCCGGAACGGTTCGTCAGGCTGTGGAATCGAGATACGAAGAGAACTATTTATTTCATCCAAACCGAAAGAGAACGAACCATGATCGCGACAATCGAACGAATCCGCCAAGCGAAGACCCTGAGCGACGCCGAGAAGGCCCGCGAATACTTGCAACTGGTCCGCGACACGGCGGCCGGCAACGAGGTTGACCCCGACGCAGCGGCGGCCATCCTCGACGCCACGGGCAAGACGGTGGACGAACTGGACGCCGACGCGGCGAAGCAATCCAAGCGATTGCAACTCCACGCCAAGCTTGCCGAGATGCCGGCACTCGCGGCGAAGCGCGAAGCGCTCGAAGCGAAGATCGGCGCAGCGCAACAAGTGCTCGCCAAGGCCCGCGAGGAACACGACCGCGTTTGCCGTCCCGCGCTGGCCGAACTGAACGGCGTCAAGCAAACCTTGGCTTCCAAAAGGCAGATTTGCAACGAGCTTCTACAGACGTGCCCCGACGCGGCCCTCGTGGCCGAATACCGCGCCGCGGTGGACGCGCTGAACGAAGCCCACGCGAGACTGCGGAAGGTTCGCGAGCAAGCGGCCGCGGCCCGCACGGCGGCATTTAGCAACAAGCAAGCCGCGGGCGACCTTCCGCGCGTGCTGACCAGCGCGGGCTGGACCGGCGACGAAAGCAAGGCATCGCTGCTGGCGACGGCGCAGCGGCAGACGGACCTTGCCGAGCAACTTGAAGCGCAGGCCACGACTATCGAGGCCGAAATCGCAGAGCGTGCGGCGACGGTCGCCGCGGCGCGTGCTGCCGTCGAGGCGGCGTAACAAATCCTTGTGGTTCCGGTGGCGGCGGTGCGTCTGCCATGATCGCCCGCCGCCGCCGGGTTTTCAATCAAGCAAAGAGAGAGAGGGTAGTTAAATGGCCGCGACCGCCGCAGGAATTCGAGCCGGGAAGGCATACGTCGAAATCGGAACGAAAGATTCCGAGTTGACGAAGGGTCTGCGCGCCGCCCGGGAGAAGGTGCAGGCGTTCGGCAAGTCGATTTCCGAGATCGGGACGACGCTCGCCAAGGCCGGCGCCGGGATTGCCGCGCCGCTGGCGCTGGCCGTCAAGCAGTTCGTCGATTTTGGTTCGCAACTCGACGACATGGCGAAGAAAACCGGGTTCAGCGTCGAGACGCTATCCGAGTTGAAGTTCGTCGCAGACCAGAGCGGCAGCAACTTGGAGGATATCGACAAGGCCGCCAAGCGGATGGCCCGCACGATGCTCGACGCAAAAGACGGCATGGCGACGGCCAAGGATTCGCTCGACGCGCTGGGGCTGTCGGCCGGCGAATTGTTCGCGATGTCGCCCGAAGACCAGTTTTTTGCCATCGCGACGGCGCTTTCCGAAGTGGACGACGCGACCACGAAGGCGGCGCTTGCGCAGGAGATTTTCGGCCGCTCGGGTACGAATCTGCTGCCGATGCTAGCCGAGGGCAAAGACGGCATCGTGGCGTTGCGCGAAGAGGCCAAGCGGCTGGGCGTCACGATGAGCAAGGAAGATGCGGCGGCAGCCGAGGAGCTTGGCGACGCCTTCGGCTCGTTATCCGCGGCGGCCATGTCGGCGTTCCGGCAAGTCGGCGCGGCATTGGCCCCGGCGCTCAAGAGCATCGCGGAAGACCTGACGGAGATCGTGCCCAAGGTCCGCGACTTCATTCGCGATAACGGCGAGTGGGTCGTGACGCTGGCGAAGGTTGCGGCGGGGCTGCTGGGCGTCGGCGTAGCGATGAAGGGACTAGGGGCGACGATCGCACTCGTCACGGCCACGAATCCGTGGATTCTGTTGGCGGCGGCCATTGGCACGGTAGCGGCGCAAATCGCAATCGCGAGCAACAACACGAAGACCTGGCGTGAGCGGATGGGCGACGTGGTTGCAACGTGGTTGCCTGAACTTTTGCCGAAAAACATTCCGACGGATCGAGACCCCGACAAGCGGAGACAAGAGAACGAGAGAGTCGACGCGGAAATTGCGGCTTTATTCGACGCACTAGACGGGACTGTGGAAAGCTACGAGGAACTAATCGCCGCCCTCGAAGCCAATACCGACGGCTTCAATTTTCACACGGAGGAAATGGCGGAATCGCTCGCAGCCGCTAAGCGGTTACGCGCTGCACTCGACGCCGAAGAGCAACAGCGTTTCGACGCGATGGAGCAAGAGGCGCGGATTCTCGACATTCAACGCGACGGCGCGGACGCGATGATTGAGACGCTCAAAGAGCAAATCGCAGCGGCAGAAGCAATGGCGGACGCTGGTAGTCGTCGTCCCGGGCTTGCAATCGCCGGGTCCGCGGAGTTCGTTCGCGCGTTGCAAGAACACTTCGCGCCGCGGCAGGACAAGCAGCTAACGCTCCTGCAAAAACAGCTTGATGAAGAGAAGAAAGCGCGGATTGCGCTGGACAAAGTCGTAGAGCAAGGCCGCAACGCGCAACAACTCAAAATCGTCGACTAGGAGCCATCAATGAAACTCGCCGAACTGTATGACACGATGATGAACGGTCCGACGTTGCGGCAAGCGACCGAAGCGGCCATCGCGCTCGGCAAGCATATCTTGCACGAGCGATTGACGCACGGCGCAGGCTGGTTGCCGGAAGTTCCGGGCGCGGTCCGGCGGCAACTGCAAATTTGCACGTCGATGGCGATGCTGTGGCGCGATGCGGCCGACGTATTTCCCGGCAATGTCGAAAGGCAGCTTTGGGAGCAAGTCGACCGCGCCGGCGAAGAGAAAACCATTCTGGAGCTTTGCGAAGACATGCTCGACGCGCACGCCGCGGTCCGCGAGATGGAATCGAACCGACTGATTTCGATGAGCGAACGAATCCAAGCCTACAGCCGGTCGGCGCTGGTCGCGCTGCAAGTGGACCGCGCCGCGCACAAGCAAGGTGTGAAAGTGCCCCTTTAACCGCGGCGCTTGCCGCGTTCGACCCGTCGCGCCGTTTCGTTCGTTCGGCGGCGCGGCGGGCATACCAAACCCGAGCGAACCGAAAGGTACGGACCATGAATCAACCGCAAATCCAATTCGGCAACCGCAACCACTCGGGCGACTACCCCGCGAGCGATGACGAGGCGGCCGTCGTCACCATCTCGGCGGAAGCGAACCGCACGCACGTCATCGACCGCGTGGTATGCAGCTACGACGCCGATCCGACCGGCGGACGGATCACCGTCGTCATCGGCGGCGTGACGAAGTTCGACCAGTTCATTACCCACGCCGGGCTGGCCCCGTTGGACCTGGGCGTATGGGGCGGCGCGAACGAGGCGGCGGTTATCACGCTCGCGGCCGGCGGCACGAACGTTACCGGCAAGCTGGACGTGTTCTATCTCTAATCGCGAAAGGCAGCGACGATGGTACTCGCATTATCTGGACTCGGCGGGTTGTCGGCGGTCGTGCGATCGACGCCGACGCCCGCGCTCGTGCCGGACCTGGCATTCTGGTACGACGCGGCGAAGGGAATCACGCTCAACGGCAGCGACGTGAGCGCGTGGGCGGATCAATCGGGCGCGGCGAATCACGTCGCGCAGGCGACGGCAGCTTTGCAGCCGGTCTACACGGCGAGCAATCCGCACTTCCGCGGTCGTCCGTCCGTCGACTTCCACAAAGCGGCGGGCGAATACTTGTTCGGCGCGGACCTGCCGGTATGCACGGCGATGAGCGGCAGCGACAAGCCGCTGACCGTGTTCGTCGTCTGTCGGCGATCGACGAAGATTTCGGCGGACGAACACGCTTTCACGTTGGGCAACTCGGGTCAGGCGACGCAATCGTATCTCTCGGGTGGCTGGCGGTATCAAAACTCGAATAGCCAGCGCGTCAACGGCGACGTGCGCGACGACGCCGGCACCGCGGCAACGAATTCCACGGGACTGAACGAGACGACCGACCTGGGGCCGCAAGTCTTAATCTGGCAGTTCACCGGCACCGGCATCGAAACCTACGTGGTCGGCAATTCGCAGAATCCGCGTTACGACGCGACCGTGAATGCGACCACGAGCGGCGGCGACTACTCGTCGCAGGGCGCGATCACGTTCGACCGATTCAGCATCGGGGCGCAGCTTCGCGCATCGACCGCGAGCAAGCCGGCCGAAATGGAAGTGGCGGCCATCGTGGGCTACACCCGCGACTTGACCGACGCCGAGCGGAACCGCGTCGCCATGTATCTTTGGCGAGAGTATTGCGATTCCAACGTCACGACGGTTTTGCCCGACTCGATTCTCGATTCGCTGATTCACTCCTGGGATGCCGCCGGCGTGTCGGCCCTTGCCGGCGAGACGATTGCCAGCATTACCGACGGCGCGGGTGGCAAGACGTTTTCTTCTCCGCTATCGACGAACCGTCCGACGTGTCGCGTCGATGCCACGAGCGGAAAAAAGTACGCCGAGTTCGACGGCGTGGACAACTACATGACGGCCGGCGTCGCGGCGGATTGGCAATTCCTGCACGACGGCACCGATTACACGCTCGCCCTCGTCTATCGCCCGAAGGCGGCCGCGTCCGCCCTGACGCCGATGGTCGATACGGTCGACAACGACACGAGCGCGACGGGACACAGCGGCATCGGCATCTATCACGACGCGGCGAGCGCGGCCCATTCGATTCAGGTGAAGATCGGGGCGACGAACGCGACGGCCGTTCTCAATCACGACTCGCAAGACGGCGGCTCGCGGCCCGACGCCTGGCACGTGCTGATTCTCACCCGCGAAGGTTCGGTTCCATCGAGCGAAGAAAATTACACGCTCACGCTCGATAACGAACTGTACGTCGTCGCGGATCAAGGCGTTGCGCCCAACGCGGTCGCGCCCGATTTCGCGTTGACGCTCGGCGCGCTCGCGGGCGCGGGGACGTTCGGGCAATTCGACTTTCAAGCGTTGCTCGTCTTCGACCGCAAACTCGGGCGGCCGGGCGCGCTGCAAAATCTGGCGGAAGTGCTGGCCCGCAATTACGCGACGGACCACACGGCCATCGTCGCGGGCAACGGCCTGGCCGGCGTGCTGAACGACGCGGTGAATCTCCATCGCGGCTTTCCCGGTGTGCTCTACACGCAAGCCGGGCGATTTCTTTGCACGTATCGCCGCGGGCCGGATCACGGCAACTCGGCGGGCGTCGCCTGCATCGCCACGAGCGCGGACGGTTATCGGTGGAGCGGCGAGCGCGTCATCGTCGACGATTCGGCCAACTACGATTGGCGGGGCACGAATTTTCTCGGGCAGATTTCGACGGGCCGGATTTTCTTGGGCGGCAAGCTGAGCCAGACCGACAGCACGCTCCTGCCGTTCACGGCGCACGTGCTCTACAGCGATGACGACGGCGAGACGTGGCAAGGTCCGGTGTTCTTATCGAACGCGGGCGACTCGTGGTTCAGGGGGATTGCCAGCGGCACGCTCGATTACGACGAGGGCATCAACAGCGTCGTGGAACTTGGCGACGGCACGCTCTTGGCGCACTTCATGGCGCTGGTCGATGGCGCTGTGTACCCGCATATCCTGCAATGCCGGTCGATGGACGGCGGCGCGACCTGGACCCAGCCGGAACCGATTTACTACGGACGACAACCGGGACTCGGCAACTTTCCGCAAGACGAGCGCTGCCAAGAGCCGGTTTGCATTCGCTTCGCCGACGGCGAATTGTTGCTCGCGATCCGGGCCGACACGCCGAACGAGCGGATTTACTTCGCCCGCTCCACCGATGCCGACGGATTTCACGACGGAGTTTATCGCCGGCTGGGGCAACCCGCGCATGGCGCTGGACCCGGACGAACCGGACGGCGTTTGGCTTTTCCATCGCTACGAAACGTCGCCGAACTACGCGGTGTGGCGGTATTCCGCGGACCGAGGCGCGACCTGGACCGATCCGCAGCGAATCAGCAATTTGCAGGCGACCACGACGCTTAACCCGTACACCGGCCAGACGTATTGCATGGCGACCGCCGGCCCGGGCGGAAAGCTTTGGCTCGCCTACGGCCTGGAGCGGAGCGACGATTCGGACATTTTCGTGCGGCGCTGGGCGAACGACTAACCAACGGAGTAACGCAATGCAAAAGACCTGCATCGACCTGAAAGAGCGGTTCGGCCACAAGTTCAAGATCGGCAAAGACCCGGCCTATGCTGCCGAGTACGGGCCGAATGCTTGGACGCACGATCCGTGGTTGCTGACGCTCGAATGCCGCAACGGGCATATCTACCCGCACGGCGGCGACTATCTGGCGGCGGCGACCCGCGGCTGGGGCACCGTGGCGACCGCCCTGGCGAAGCTGCCTTGCGTCGAGGTCGTCCAAGACGGTGCGGACGGCATCAATGCCAAGTTCCACGTCAAAGACTTCGCGGCCGTCGCGGAAGTGATGAAACCCCGTCGGAAGCGAAAGCTGACGGACGAGCAACGGGCCAAGCTGGTCGCGGCCGGTGCGGTTCATCGGTTCCAAAGCGGACCGGACGCGGCTCGTGCGCGT
>QEVJ01000138.1 GCA_003576845.1 Planctomycetota bacterium | reverse complement strand
CGGCCTTCAGCAATTCCAAGTCCGCATCCATAACGCGGACCAACCTACCCGACGCCCCCCAAAACGCCCAAGATCAGTTTGGGGGCGGTAAACAATGACAGTATCTTATCCGGCTCCGCGCGTCGATGCGGTGGGGGTCGGGTCCTTCAGATCGGATCGCGCTCGTTCAGCCCGCCGTACATTTGCATTGGTGTCGCGAATTTCGGCGGCGATCACGGCGGCAGTTCGCTCCAGCCCATGTACATGGCGAAGTTGCGAATCCACGGGTGCGACCAGGGGTTTCGTGGGTAGGCGGCGCTGAGGGCGGAGGCGGCTAGGAGGATGGCGCAGAGGATGCGCCAGGTTCTTGAGCGGGCCGTCGCGTCGGCGGCGGGGAGGAGCGTGACGATCCACAGTGGGGCGAGCCAGAACACCCAGCGGAAGGCGCTGGTCATGCCGCCGTAATTGCGATCTTCGAGCGGGCGGAGGATGTAGAACGCGATGCAGACGAGCGAGACGCTGCCAACCAATAGCGCGAGCGCGCGGCGGTCGACCAGCTCTTCGGCCACGACCTGGCCGAGCGGCGTGTCGACGAGTTTGTAGTTCGGATAGCGGCGGCGGATGAGCCACATCGCCATGCCCGCGAAAGAGAGGAGCCAGACGGGCGTGAGCGAAAAGATGCCGTGCTGGCCGACGAGGACGTTGAAGGCGTAGACCTCTTGCGACCGTTCGCCGCGGTCGATGCCCTTGGGATCGGTCCAGTAGCTGACGAGGTTCTTGCGGGCGCCGCGGTCGTAGGTGTAGCGATACCAGTCGTCGTCGGGATCGGTTTGGCTGCGGTGCATGTAGGGCGGGCGCCAACTGTCGTGGGCGATGTAGTTCGTGCCGAAATAGGCCGCAGCGACGAGCGCGACCGCGGGGACGAAGGCGAGAATCGTCTGCCGCAGCGAGCAGATCAGCATGGCCACGGCAACCGCGGCGAAGAACGACGCGGCGGGGAGCTCGTTGACGACGCACATTGCGCCGAAAAAACCCGCAACGGCGAAATAGCGCCATTCGCGGCGGCCGTCGTACCAGATGCGGAGCGCCGCGTAGAGCGTAATCACCGCGCAAATCGCGGCCGGAATGTGGTTGTTGAGCACGACGGCAAACGTGTTCAAGAACGTGCCGAACGTTGCGACGGCCATCGCGAAGATGCGGCCCCAGTCGGTGCGGCCGTATTGCTCGACGAGCCGCGCGAGCAGGACGTAATAGACGACGAGCGGGATCACGTTGAACAGCACGAGCAGGCCGCGGCCGATTTCGTAGGGATGGTCGGCGAGCGTGTAGCCGGTCGTGCGATGGATGAGCCAATAGGGTCCGGCGTAGAGCGTGGCGAGGAGCGGGGGCTTGCTGGAGTAGAGGTGATATTCACCGCTTTTGTCGCGGTGCTTGACCATGTCGATGGTATCCCAGCCCGGCTCGGCTTGGATGTCGTCGATGGCGTAGGTGCCTTGTTCGACGAGGGCGCGGATGGTGTTCCAGCGGCTGCGGTCGTTGGCGCTTAGGAAGGGGCGCTGGAGGCGGAGGCGACTTCGGACGTCGGCTTCGCGGTCGGCGAGTTTGGCGGCGAGTTCTTCGCCTTCGATTCCTTGGGCGCGGAGCTTCTTCTCGGTTTCGGCTTTGGCGGCTTTGACTTTTTCGTCTTCGAGCCGGGCGAATTCGGTCGAGTTGACGGCGAAGATGTCGCCGAGCATCTGGCCGACCGCGATCGCGATGAGTACGAGATAGACGAGCCAACGCACGGAAGCGGCGGCGTCGGCGGATTGCGGGGGCGTGGACATTTTTGCGGTGGTTTCTCAAACACAGAGGACACGGAGGTGGAGCACAGAGGGCACGGAGGAGACCTAGTGATGAGTGATGATTGATGAACGAGGAGTGATGAGCGACATGCTTTGATATCGAAATGAGACTTCAATTCATCGTTCCTCACTCATCATTCATCAATCATCGCTTCCGCCTTCTCTGTGTTCCCCTGTGCTCCTCCTCCGTGCTCTCTGTGGTTCGATAAATCGACGTCGGTTCCGGATAGGATCCGGTCGCTGATGGCGTACGCGTCGCGTTGGGCGCTGACGCGGTCGGTGATCATTTCGGCGAGGAGGCCCATCGAGAGCATCTGGCCGCCGAACAAGAGCGCCGCGAGCGAATAAAGCACGGCGGGCAGGTGCTGATGCAAATGAACCGGCTCGAAGCCGGGGATGCGCGAGAGGGTCCAGACGACGGCGAGGTAGAACATGCCGAGGGCGCCGAGACTGAGCGACAACAGTCCGATCGAGCCGAGGATGTGCTGCGGACGCTCGCCGAAACCGGTGAGAAACTTGACGGTGAGCAGGTCGAGAAAGCCTTTTACGAGCCGCTCGATGCCGTACTTCGAGCGGCCGAACTTGCGCGGGCGGTGATTGACGACGATCTCGCCCACGCGAAATCCGCGGGCGGCGGCCAGCACGGGGACGAAGCGATGCAACTCGCCGTAGAGCCGAATCTCGCGGACGACTTCGCGGCGGTAGCATTTGTAGCCGCAGTTGTGATCGTGGAGCCAAACGCCGGTCATGCGGCTTACGAGCCAGTTGAACACCCGCGACGGGAGCACTTTGTGCCAGGGATCGTGGCGGACTTGCTTGTAGCCGCTGACCATGTCGTAGCCGAGATCGAGTTCGGCGAGCATACGCGGAATTTCGTGCGGGTCGTCCTGAAGGTCGGCGTCGAGCGTGAGGATGATGTCGCCGCGGGCGGCGGCGAACCCGGCGTCGAGCGCGGCGGCTTTGCCGAAGTTGCGGCGAAATCGCAGGGCGGTGATCAGCGGATCCTTCGCGGCCAGCTCGCCGACGATCGTCCACGACTGGTCGCGCGAGCCGTCGTCGACGAACACGATTTCGAGGTCGTATTGGTTGGCGGCGGCGACGGCGCGGAGCTCGGCATGCAGGGCGGCGAGGCTTTCGGCCTCGTTGTATACGGGGATCACGGCGGAGAGTAACATGCGGCGATGATAGCACGGGGCGGGGCGAGGTGCCAATGCGGCGGGGACGGCGATAGAGGGCTTTTAGCTCGGCTGTCGGCGGCAATCAATAAACGCGCGGGTACTTTTTTAACGCAGAGGGCGCGGAGGACTCGCAGAGGCCGCAGAGAGATCATCGCCTGGCGAATACGAATCATCCGCAGATTTCGCCAATGGACGCAGCTTGAGACCGGTGGCGTGCGGAGTTGCCTTTCTCGTTTATTGTTTAAGGGGAATGCGATGGCGGCGCGGGTTATTACGATTCTATTCATGCTTGTGGTTATCGCTCACGGGAAGGTGGGTCTCGCGAGCGAAGCTGCCGACGCAGCGAGGCCGCGGCTGATCGTTGAGACGGATGCGGGCGGCGATCCGGACGACGAGCAATCGCTGGTGCGGTTTCTCGTGTATGCGAACGAGTGGGACGTCGAAGGGATCATCGCGAATCGCCGCAAGGCGCGCGACGGCGAGAATTTGAGCAAGATTCGCGACGGATTCGGGATCGTGCGGGCGATGGTCGATGCTTATGGCGAGTGCCACGCGCGGCTCGTCGAGCACGACCCGCGGTTTCCAACGCGCGAATACCTGCAACAACGAACGGTGAGCGGCTATGAAGACAGCGACGCGGGGACGAAGCTGATTATCGAAGCGGTCGACCGCGACGATCCGCGGCCCGTGTGGTTCTTGAACTGGGGCACGGACAACGGCAGCGATTCGAGCAGCTTGAAGCGGGCGCTCGATCGCGTGCTGGCCGAGCGGGGGCAGGAAGGCTACGCGGCGTTCAAGAACAAACTGCGGCTCTCGTCGTACGACATGTTCGGCGATCACACGAGTCGGAAACCGGATTGGAAACTGTGGGTGCATACGTTTCAGCCGGAGATCGACCGGCGGCGGTGGTATCACCGGTTTTCGGCGATCACGGCGACGGCCGGCGGGTTCGACATCGAGCGGGACGTGCGCCGCGATCACGGGCCGCTCGGGGCGCTGTATCCGACGAACACGACGCATCCGCAGAAGGAAGGCGACTCGATGACGTTCATGTATTTGATCCCGACGGGCATGAACGACCCCTACGAGCCGACGTGGGGCAGTTGGGCCGGAAGGTACGCGCTGCGCGACGATTTGAAAGGGAAGCCGTATTATTGGGCGACGGCCCAGGACACGCTCGGCGGCACGACGCATCGCGAGAACACGTTGCGGCGGTGGGCGGCCGATTTGCAGAACGATTTTCGCGCCCGCATGGATTGGTGCGTGATGCCGCGAGACAAGGCGAACCATCCACCGCGCGTTGCGCTCCAGGGGGAGGACGGGAAAGCGGTCTTGCGAATGACGGCGAAGGCGGGCGAGACGGTGACGCTGTCGGCGGCGGGGACGAAGGATGCGGACGGCGATAGGCTCGCGTACTCGTGGTTCGATTACGTCGAGGCGGGAACGTATGGCCGCGCGGCGAAGATCGACGGGGCGGACGCACAGGCGGCGCGCGTGGCGATACCCGCGGATGCGGCGGGGAAGACGATCCACATCGTGCTGCGCGTTCAGGACGACGGCGAGCCGCCGCTGGTGGGTTACCGGCGGGCGGTGATTGCGGTGACGGAATTGTGAATGGTAAGTGGTGCGTTGTGAATGGTGAATGAGAACGGTGGCGGACGTGCCAGGGTTGGCGCGTCCGTTCACCGTTCACGAATCACCATTTTCTATTCACCATTTGACGCGCACCGTTTTGCGTTCGTGGTTCGTCGGTTGCGGTAGGCGTTTGTGGCCGATCTTGGTGGGCCTCACTTCGTTCGACCCACCCTACGGTTTCGTCTAATACCGCGCGGCGGTGCCTTGATATTGCGCGTCGCCGAAGCCGAGGATTGGGAAGAAGATGAATCCCAACAGGGCGAGACCGACGCCGAAGCCGGCGCTTTTGCCGAACTTCGCGGCAACGTCGATCATTACGATGATGCTCACGATCAGATTGACGCACGGGATCAAGAACAAGACGATCCACCACACGGGCCGACCGGCGATTTCTAGCAGCACGACGATGTTGTAGATGGGAACGATTGCGGCCCAACCCGGTTGTCCGGCCTTGGTGAACGTTTTCCACATGCCGGCGACGATGATGGCAATGACGACGAGGTAGACGACGATGAGCAACGGACTTGGCGGCTCGGGTTGAACCTGGTTGGCGCCGTTGAGACCCTGGGCGAGTAGCATCGCGAGGTTTGCGAACATGGCATGGTTCTCCTGGGGTGCGCGGGATGCATCGCTGTCGGTTTGGCCCATCGTAGGGCGCGGGTTGAAACCGCGGCGACGACCGCCATGTCGCGGGGCATGATAGCCCGATCCCACGGAGAGGGGAAGCCGGCTCGCAGCGCGTCGATTTCGGGCAGCGGGGCAGAAAAACGCCGCGAGGCAGCGCGATCGGGGTCGCGCTGCGTCGCGATGGCGGAATTGCGAATGGTAAATGGTGAGTTATGAATGGTGAATGGGAACGGTGGCGGACGTGCCAGGGTTGGCGCGTCCGTTCACCATTCACGATTCACCATTTTCGATTCACCATTGGACGCTGGGCGTTTTGGCGCGGCACTGGTGGGCCTCACTTCGTTCGACCCAGCCTACATTTAGCCTACGGCTGCGCCGCGACGTTGCCTTCGCGTTGGCTGGGGGCGCGGAACGGGTGAAGGCCATAGGTTTCGATGAACCGCGTGAGGTAGGTGTTCGGCCGGCGGCGTTCTTCGGCGACGACGAGGGCGTTGCGAAAGCGGCCGAGCTTGAGATACGTCTGATAGTCGGCCGGAATGGCGATGCCCAGGTCGCCGAAGTTCTCGCGGCCTTCGTAGAACTTGTCGGCGGCGGGACCCGGCTTGATCTTCTGAAGCCAACTGCCGTCGGAAGGCGGCGTCTTGGCAATTTCCGCCAGCAGCGCATGCTGCTCTTCGGTGATGAGCTCGATGCGGGCCATCATCACGCGCTCGATCTTGGCCGGCGTCGAGAGCGAGAGCGGCAGAACGTGGTCGGTCCATTCGCGCGGCACGATGAAGAACAGCCTCATGCCGGGACTTTGGAAGTACGCCCGATCCCAGGTGGAGAGCATGGCGGTGGCTTCTTTTTCGTACAGGCCGGCGGCGACGAGTGCGGCGTGCATTTCTTTTTTCAGGTTGCCCAGACCCTGTTGAGCGCCGGTCAGTTTGGCGTCGAGTTCGGCGACTTTGGCGAAGGGATCACCGGTGGCTTCGATCGGGTCGTAGCTGCGATACTTCGTGCCGTCTTTGCGGATATCGGCGAGCCAAAGGCGGTCGATCTTAAGCGGTTTTTCGCGGGCGGCGACGCCTTCGAAGTTGCCGTAGAGCGTGTACTTCTCGACGTCCTTATGGCGGTCGCGGGCGCGGACGACGCGGAGCGGGGCGCGGAGATTGCCGACGCCGCGATAGAAGAGGTACTTTTCGCTTTCGCCCGCCGGAGTGGTCACGCCGGCGGCATCGACTTTGCGCGGCGCGAGCCAGACGTGCTCGTTGGTTTCGGGTCCGGCGGCATCGGTTCCGACCTTTAGATCGGACCAGGCGAGCGAGCCGACGGTTTGCGGCGTGAGGTTGCCGAAGTCGAACGTGTTCTTGCCCAAGCCGGGAGCGTCGGCCTTGGCGTCGGGATAGAACTCGGTGAGCCAGCCGCCGCGGAAGCGCACGTCGACGTTGACGAGGAAGGGCGTTATCTGATCCTTGGGCGGATAGAAGTAGATGACGGGCGTTTCGAGCCGCATGGTGACTTGCGGATGGCTGCGGGGGGCGGCCTTCTGGCGATACATCCAGTGCTCGCTGGTGAGCAGCGGCTGGTTGAGCAAGAAGGGATTGAGGTTGTGAACGAACTTCGGCACGGGTTCGTCGTCGATGTTGACGCCGGCGAGTTCGCGGCCGTCGTCATCTTGGAGGCAGGTGAAGGTGCCCCATTCGTGGACTACGAGTTTGTTGCCGGCGGAGGCGTGGGCGGACCAGGCGAGGGTCGCCGCGACGATCGCGACGGCGAGCAGCGGTCGATTCCAGGCAGCGTTCATGTTCCGTTCTCCTGGGCTCGCTCGTGGCGAGCGGGGCTTGAGGGGGCCTTCCGGCGGTTATGGGGAGGCGGAAGGCAGTGGTTCGGCCACGCTGGAATCCTACCCGGGGGAATTAAAACGACAAAATTGTTTTTGTGTGACGACATGATGGTTTTTGTTGTATTTAGAAAGGCCGGGGCGCTCTCGCCGGCGACTGAACCGCGAAAGCGCGAAAATGCGAAAGCGCGAAGGGACAGACGGGTCGGATGGCGGAGCAGCGCCGAGGACGATCCGCAGAGGGCGCCGATGAGGTGCGGCGAGACGTGCGTGGCTGTCGTGGCTGTGCGGCTTCGTGATAGGCCCCGGCAGCGTGGGCCTACGGGAGGCTGGGCTTGGGCGCGTCGATGAGCGTGGAAGTGGGTGTACCGCCGCCGAACTTGACGTTTTTGAGCGGGACGGATTCGAGCTTGGCGTTGCCTTCGGTCAGTTGGACGCAGGCGTCGAGCGGCACGTTGGTATAGCGGTCGGTTTTACCCGTGGCGGGCCAGTGGACGTTGAGGCTGACGACGCGCTGCGCTTTGCCGAGACCGACATGGAGTTCCATCGGGTTGGAGCCGAAGCTGCCGGTTCCGCCGACGGTGCGGTGGATTTCGCGCTCGCGGCCCGTTGCATCGGCGACGACGACCTTCACGCGGGCGCCGACGCCGTAGCGGTTCGACTTCGCGCCGCGAACGCGCACGCGGAGGTAGTGGTTGTCGGAGATCGGGTTGTCGAACAGGACGCAGCGGAAGACGTCGCCGGTGTAGGCGCCGCCCATGACGATGAACACGTCCTGATCGCCGTCGTTATCGAGATCGCCGAACGCGATTCCGTGGCCTTTTTGCAGGTGGCCGAAGCCGCCGGCGGTGGTGACGTCTTGGAAGGTGCGGCCGGCGTCGTTGCGGAACATGCGATTGGGAACGAGGGCGGAGAACCGCGGGTTGCCGGTGCCGAGATAGAAGTCGAGATAGCCGTCGTTGTCGAGATCGCCGAAGCTGCCGCCCATGGCCATCATGGGACGGGCGGCGCGGGTCGGTTTGGAGACGTCCTCGAAGGTGCCGTCGCCGCGATTGCGATAGAGGCGGCTATAGCCGAAGTCGTCGACGGGCTGTCCCAAGTATTCCTTGACGAACGCGTCGAGGGCGTTGTCGGTGTTGAGGAATTGGGCGACGTAGATGTCTTGCCAGCCGTCGTTGTCGAAGTCGAAGAACCAGCAGGGGAAGCTGAAGAACGGCTCGCCGAGTCCGCCGGCTTTTTCGGTGACGTCGGTGAACTTGTGGCCGTCGTTGTGGAAGAGGACGTTTTTCGCGCCCATGTTGGAGACGTAGAGGTCGAGTCGGCCGTCGTTGTCGTAGTCGCCCCAGGCGGCGCCTTTGACGTAGGCCGTGTGATCGACGCCCATTTCGGCGGCGACTTCGGTGAAGGCGCCGTTGCCGTTGTTGCGATAGAGCTCGCAGGGGTGTGGGTCTTCGGGATTGGATTCGTTGCCGACGAACAGGTCGAGGTCGCCGTCGGCGTCGTAATCGCCCCAGGCGCCGACTTGGGTCGGGTGAAAGCTGAGCAAGCCGGCGGCTTCGGTGACGTCTTCGAACGTGCCGTCGCCGCGATTGCGGAGGAGCGAATTCGGGAAGCGGCCTTGCGGTGACACCCAGCCGCCGCGGAGGACGAGAATGTCGAGGTGGCCGTCGTTGTCGTAGTCGGCGTGGGTGATGTTCAGGCCGCCGACTTCGCCGGTGAGCAGGGCTTGTTCGGTGCGGTCGGTGAACGTGCCGTCGCCGTTGTTGTGGAAGAATTTCAGGTTGCGGTCGACGCCGAAGCTGGAACGGACGATGTCCCAGAGACCGTCGCCGTCGAAATCGTCCATGCAGACGCCGCCGGCGAGATCGACGTCGGCGAGGCCCGCGTCGGATGCGGCATCGATGAACCGCGGGAGTTCGTAATCGGACTTGAACGCGGCGGGCGGAATCACCCAGCGGGCCGGAACGTCGTGCGGATAGCGGCCGAGCGTTTGATAGGCGAGGTTCAACAGCCAGCGGTAGGTGAGGTTGTTCGGGTAGTCCTGCAAGAGCGCCGTGTAGGCTTTGATGGCGTTCTCGGAGCCTTCGGTCATCGTGTGGACCGCTTCGCGTTCGAGCGGAAAGATGCAGGAGAAGCAGCAAGGACGCTGGAGGCAGTTCTCCTGTTCGGCGAGGCGGAAGTAGGCGATGGCCTCGTGCTCGCGCATTGCGAGCGACATTTGCGGCGGAATGCGGCTGCGCGGGTCCTTGAACGCCGGGGCGATGCGGTCGTGGTGGGCGAGGGCTTCGCGGGTCTGGCCGGCGAGCAGAAGGACGTAGAAGTATTGAATGTGGAGGTTGGCGGGGATCGATTCGAGCGAATTGTGGTCAAAGTAGAGTTTGAGTTTGTCGGCGAGCTTGTCGTTGCGGTAGGAGAACGTTTCGAGGTGGATCATCTCGTTCATGGCGCGGAGACGGTCGGCCATGCGGGCCGTGCCGGGGGCGACGGGGAACTTCGAGGAGGACGCGGGCGGTGCCGACGGAGATCGGGCGGTCGTCGCGGGATGGCGATGTCCCGCGGGAACGTCGCTGGACGCCTGCGGCGAGACGATAGTGTTGGTCGAGATCGCGGAGATATGCGGCGCGGCGGCATTCGCCTCGTCGCCGGATTGCGATTTGGGCCAAGGCGGAAAGAACATCGCGATGGCTACTACCGCGACGGCAATGAGGACGAGGACCGCGGCGATGCCGGTGCGGCGGGCGTTCCAAGCGGGGCGAGGATGGCCCGCTGTGTGGCCCGAGCGCAGATTGAGTGGCTGCGCGGCGGTCGCGACGCGGCCCGGGAGCTTTGGCCCGGCAGAAGTTTTTGCCGGCGCGGGTTGAGGCGAGGCGTCGGTGTTCGGCGATGGCATCATGGGTTCGACCCTGCGAAGCGAACGGAATGGTTCGCGTCTCGGGGGCCGAACGATGGCCGCGCACGAAAAAGCCCGAGGCGCGTGATGCGTCGCGGGCCATTACCAAACCCGACAGAGATGGGACGCTGCCCGCCGGTCAAGACGGGAAAACGTCGCTGGTCGCCTGGCGCGGCGAACGGGTGTTAGTGTAATTGGCGACGCGGAGGCGTCAACTTATTTTCCGGATGTTACTTCGAGGTTGTTATGAACACATTCGTCGACGACATGGAATCGACGAAAGGCCGGCGGTCGATGCCGAGGTAAGCCATTCATGCACTGTAACACCCGCCGTTGGCCGGCGGATCGGAGAAAGCGGGCGAAGAAAAAACAAACATTTTGACGCCACAGTACCAAGTGACTAAGCGGCGCGGCCGTGCGACAATCGGCTTCGCTGCGGTGCGTCGAGCGAGCGAGATTTCTCCGTGCCGTACGGCGGTCGCGCCAATGACGACGGCGACCATGCTGGCAACACACGGCGGGCGCGTTAGGTTGTACACCACGAGGCGCAACGCGGGCGATGGGGAGCGAGCGATGAACGACGACGTATTGATTCTGGAGCCGGGCAAGGGAAGCCGCGTGCTGGAATTGGGCGCGCCGCGCGAGGAAGTGTTGCGCCGGTTGGCAGACGCGGGGTTGGAAATCGACCACGATGAGGACGACGATGAGGGCGATGACCGGCGGTGGACGTACGTCGATGAAATCGACACGGAGTTGACGTTTTCGGCCGAGCCGCGCGGGGAACTACAGGAGATTGCGATTAGCGACGACCGGGTGCGGCTCGGGCCGATCGACATGATCGACGAGCCGGTGGGCAAGGTCGTCGAGATGCTCAAGGTTTCCGACGAGGAGACGCTCTGGACACTGCACGCGGACGATCTCATGTTGCCCGACGCGAGCGCGGAGGCGGAGGGGTTTGCCGTGGCCAGCAATTCGACCGGCGAAGTTGCCGTGCCGCCGACCGACGAAGCACTGCTCAAGGGCGCGACGTTGTGGATAAAGCCGTTCGGGTTGGGGCTGGACGTCGTGTACGGCGAGGTGATTACGGTGCGGCTGCGGCGGCCGGGGGACGTGCCGCGCGAGGGAATCGGGCCGCTCACGCCGGCGCAGCGGGCGCTCGCCAACCGCGAGGATTTGACGTCGATTCTGTTTCGCTCGACGCGCACGGACGGCGTTGGCTCGGGTAAGATGAGCCGGTTTCAGACAATGCTCGGCTTGGGGTTGATCGCTTCGTTAGGCGTGGTCGTGTGGCGGGGGATCGACACGCAGCGGCGGTGGAACGAAGCTCCCGCGGTTCAAGGAACGGTCGTGGCGGTCGAGCCGCCGCCGCCCGAGCCGTTTCCGGAGAGGTACACGATCGCGTATTCGGACGACGCGGGCGTGCAGCACAGGGTGGTGTTCGAGCGGATGGACGTGTACGTGACGCCGAAGGTCGGCGAGACGGTGGAGATCAAATACTTGCCGGAGGCGCCGGACGAGCCGCTCGGTCCCGCGCGCGTGCGGGACATTGCGTTCGAGCGGTTCGTGCCGTGGGGAATCGGCGTCGTGGCGGGGTATTTCGTGTTGCAGGCGGCTATGGCGATCGGCAGCTTGGTGTGGCGACGGGTCGGGACGACGTCGCAACGGATGCGGGCGACTGCCGAGTAACAGCGTCGATTGGCGGGCGTGTCAGGACGGCGCGGGTTGAGCGTTATTTTGATGGCGAGTCTATTGCCGCTTGTCCTGACCTACGTTGTTGCCGTTACGGAATCGTTCGATCGACCGAAGCGCGAACGTAAGGGCTGCGGCGGAGATTGCGCCGGCCGCGGCGAGGGCCATGTCTTTCTGGGCGTCCCAGATGTCGCCTTGCTGGCCGTTGTAGCGGTCGGCGACTTCGGGGGCCATGACGACGGCGAGGAGCCATTCGCCGACTTCGTAAAGCGCGCTCGTGGCGAGGAGGAACTCGACGGCGATCCACGTGGCTGCCACGCCGCGCACGCCGAGAAGCTTGGCCGCCGACTGGCGCACGGGAAGGACGAGCAGCAGGCCGTAGGTGAAGTGCATCAGGCGGTCGTAGTGGTTGCGGTCGGATTCGAGCAGCGCTGCCGTGCGCGTGCCGCCGAGTGCTTCGAGCCAATCGTCGTAGGGGACGTTGCAATAGCCGTAATACGACGCGAGCGTGTGGAGCCCGAGGAACGCAACGGCGCAGAGAAAACCGGCGGTGTCGATCCAATGTCGCCGGGCGGCGACGACGAGTAGGGCGACCGGAACCAGGGTTGGGATCTGAAGGAGCGCGGCATCGCCGCCAGCCATCGGGCCGTACCAGCCGGCGGTCATGCCGGCGAGAAGCATCGCGGTGACGGCGATGACGAGCACTGCATTCGGCGCAGCGGTCGATGCACGATCCGCGGATGGATGGGGAGCCGGTTTCGTGGGCGGAGTTGCGGGTTTCATGCGGAAGTATGATCCGCGGCGCGGGCGGATTATTCCCTGCATTGAGGCACGGGGGTGGTTATAGTAGGCGGGTGGGTCCCGTGTTTCTGGAGGGCAATCAATGCGCCAGTTGCGGTGCGCGGCGACGGTGTTGGCGGTGGCGATCGGTCTTGTCGCGGCACAGCCGGCGGCGGGGCAAGTCACTGTGATGACGCAGAACTTGTATATCGGTTTCGATATCGAGCAATATGCGGTTGACCTTACGGCGGAACCATTCAACGTGGCCGCGTTGACCACCGCCGCGTACGAGCAGGTGCTCTCGACCGATTTCGCTTCGCGGGCGGCGGCATTCGCGCGGCAAGTCGAGGCGACGCAACCGGCGATCGTCGGCTTGCAGGAGGTGGCGCTGTATCGGTCCGATCCGTTCGACGGTTTCGGAGCGCCGCACGCGACGACGGTCGAGATCGACTTCTTGGAGTTGACGCTCGATGCGCTCGCGGATCGCGGGTTGCACTATGCGGCCGTGGCGACGGTCGAGAATGCCGACGCCGAGTTTCCGCGGATCACGGGCTACGATGAGTTGAACAATCCACTCGTCGAGGACATTCGGCTGACCGACCGCGATGCGATTTTGGTGCGGACCGATTTGCCGCCGGGCGGGTTTGCGGCGTGGAACCCGCAGGCGGCGAACTTTGCGAATGCAGCGTCGCTGTTGGGCGTCGATTTGCCGCGGGGTTGGGTGTCGGTCGACGTGCAGGCGGGCCCGCTGGCGTTTCGCGTGGTGTCGACGCACTTGGACAACGATCCGTCGCTGCAGCTCGCGCAGGCGGGCGAGTTGTTGGGACCGGGAAGTCCGAGCGATACCGATTTGCCCGTCGTGCTGATCGGCGATTTCAATTCGCGGGCCGACGGGACGGGGACGGCAACCTACGCGGAGCTGCTCGCGAGCGGGTTTGCGGACGCCTGGACGATGACGCACGGCGATGAGGCGGGCTATACGTGGGGACACGACGCGGGTTTGCTGAACACCGAGTCGACGTTTACGGAGCGGATCGATCTCGTGCTGCTCGGCGGCACGTTGCAGGCGACGTTTGCCGAGATCGTGGGCGAAGAACTGGCCGATCGAACGCCGAGCGGCTTGTGGCTTTCGGATCATGCGGGAGTCGTGGCGACGATCGTGCCGGAGCCGGGCAGCTTGACGCTGGCGGCGGTCGGGGCCGGAGTTTTCTGGCTGAGACGGCGGCAAACGAGGCTTGCTGACTCGGGAATGGGCTGGACTCGCCGGACGAAATGAGCAATGGTTCGATAGGCGCGGAAGACCCCCGCCGGTCGTCGTCAACCGCTGGGTCCGCTGAGCGTCGCGCGTGGTGGAAGGCGAGGTTGTGGCACGGTTTCTAAACCAGTTGCTGGGCAAGAATCCGTTTGGCGGCGATTGCTTGCCGAGCCGCGTGCCGCTGTTGTTTGGGCGGGGACGGCCGACGCTGCCGTTTCCGCACCGCGGGAATTACCGGAGGCCGATCGAGATTCTCGAAACGTACTTCTGGCGGGCGGACGAAGAGGCCGGTTCTGGTCGGCACAACCGGTATCTCGACGTTCCCGGGTTTCCGCCGGTGCTCGTGACGCGCGATCCGGGTGTGATTCGGGCGGTTCTCACGGCGACGGGCGAGGGCGCGGACCAGTTCGACCGGGATACGCTGCCGTCGAGCGGCATCGCGCGGGCGACGGGCGAAGACACGCTGCTGTTCGGCAATGGCGTGTTGTGGCGGCGGCAGCGGAAGGCGTCGGCGTCGCCGTTCGGAAAGACGGCGCTGTTTCAGGTCGACGTGTTCTTCGATTTTCAAGAGACGTTTCGGGCGACGGCGCTGCGGCGGCTGGCCGTCTTGCGGCGGCATTTCGTCGAGACCGGCGCGACGCGGCTGGAAATCGCCGTCGAACCGGAAATCAAGGCGCTGATGCTCGAGATGCTGGTCGAGTGCTTCTTCGGCGCGTCGATCGCTTACGACGAGCTGCGCGAGGTGTACGTGCCGGCGCTCGAGTGGATCATCGACTTCATCGTCCGCGATACGGTGACGAACCGGCTGGGCTTGCCGCGGCGGTGGCTGGCGAAGGTCAACCGGCGGTATGCGCGGGCGTGCGAGGACTTTCGCCGGTTCGACGAGCTGACCGACCGCGTGCTCGCGGCGCGAGGCAGCGGACGGGGATTGTGGAAGAAGTTTCAGTCGGACGTGCCGGACGCGGTGTTGCGGAGCAACATCAAAGTGTTTCTGGCCGGGGCGCTCGAGGCGACGACTTCGTATGCGACGTGGGCGATTTCGCATTTGGCGCGGAACGCGGCCTGGCAAGCAAAGGTGTTCGGCGAAGTCGAGCCGCTGGCGGAGTTCACGCCCGGGCAATTGGAATCGGCGCGAAGTTTGACGGCGGTGTTGGAGGAGACGCTGCGATTGACGCCGTCGCTGTATTTCTTGCCGCGACGGGCGACGGCGACGATGCGGGTCGAGACGGCGGACGGCAGGACGCTGGTGATTCCCAAGCAAACGCACATTCTACTCGACGTGTGGCACGCGAACCGGCACGAAGATCACTGGGGCGTGGCGGCGACCGGTTTTCCGGCGGCGGAGTTCGCGCCCGAGCGGTGGGAGCATCTGGCGGCGGCGGGCGGAAAATCGAAGGAGCGGCTGCACTTTGGCTTCGGACACGGCCCGCGGGTGTGCCCGGGGAAGCATCTAGGGCAGTTGGAAGTCGCGCTCGTGGTGGGTGTGTTCGTGAAGCTGTTCCGGTTTCGCGCGGTGCAAGCGCGGAACGAGGCGCGGGCAGGCGTGTCGACGAAACCGGCGGACGGAACGCTCGTCGAGTTGGAGTTGCGCGCGCCGTCGGCGGGAATGCGGAGCGAAGACGAGTGGGCGGAGGCGATGCGGGGAGAGACGGCGGCGGGTGGGTAATGTGGCGATGAGTCGTGTAGCCGAGTATGTGAGGCGCTCCGGTGCCTGAGGATTCCATCACTGATAGGCTCCCGGATTAGAGAGCACTCGGCGACGCTCGACGGGCACAACGCGCGAGAATGGAGAGCGGGGCCGCGCCGCTGCACTGGCCGAGCCAGCGGCACCCCAAGATAATGGCGGCGACGGCGGGTTGTTTAACAGTGACACCACTCCGTCGTATGGTGGGCTGTCCACGGAACTTCCGAACGTCGGCCGCACATCTATTCCGTGCTTGCCTAATTCTTGAACCGATCAACCTAGAAAAACACGAAAAAGCAGCCCAGAATCGGTCGAAATGGATGAACCGGTGGGCATGTCCTGCCTCTGTTGAAATTGGAATGTCGGGCTGGTTAGGTTAGTTACAACCTAACCGGAGGATCATTCCGATGTCGAGAACTCGTAGACGCTTTACC
>QEVJ01000137.1 GCA_003576845.1 Planctomycetota bacterium | reverse complement strand
TTGCAGGCGCCACGCCCTCGATCTTCGGCGAAACGAGCCGCGCGGCGTAGCTTCCCTCGGGCAGATCCGTTGCCGTGCCCACGAACCGCGCGGAGCCGTCCTCGCTGCGTTTCAATTCGACGGTTCGTCGCGTCGGGCCGCCTTCGACGACCACGCTCACCGGTTGCTCGTCGTCCGGCGCGTCGCGCTCAGCCAGGAAACGCAGTTGAAACTGCACGGACGCACCGCGGCGGTATTGCTTGCGGTCGGTCGTCAATTCGGCGCGGCGGTCTTGTCCGAGCAACTTCGTGTGGGCCAGATACCGCGCGGTTTGCAACCAGAAGCGGGCGTAATACCGTCCGTCGGCGGCGGTTTGCCAGCGATAAGACCCGTCGAAACCGTGGAACAACGTCTTGCCGGGCCAGGTCGCGTGCAGCGTCGCCACCAGCGGTAAAGGCTCGCCCTGCGGCGCTCGCTGGCGCGGATGTTCGGCGAGGGCGAGCGCGCCCGGCTTGAGCCGCGCCGCGCCGTAATACCAGTACTGCCCCGGTAATTCGCTCCAGACGCGGTCGTTGTCGGACGGCGACCCCGCGAGCCGCATTTGCGTGAACGCCGCGCCGGCTCCGGTCGGTTCGAGCACGAACTCGTCTGCAAACGGCGCGGCGCCGCGGGGCGAAGCTTGTGCCGCGACCGGGAGGAGCGGTTCGAGCGGCGTCTGAACGAACGAGCCGGGCATGTGGTGCGTGCCCGCGATGAACAGCACGCCGCCGGCGCGCTTTTCGACGAAATCGCGAAGCGCGCCCATGAACGTCGCTCCCAAGAACGCCGGATCGACGTCCCCGAGGACCACCACGTCGTAGGCAAACAACTCGTCCTGCCGCACGGGAAGCGCCGCGAGCATCGTCGCGTCCGTCCGCGTCGCGTCGCGATCGGCGTCGGCGAGCACCGTTCGCACTTCGACGGACGGCTCGCGTTCTAGAAAGTGCTTCAAGAAGCGATACTCGTACCGCGGCCGGCCGTCGACCAGCAGCACGCGAACCGTTTGTTTGATTGCGGTGACCGTTGTCTGGCGGGAATTGTTCGCCACGTTCAATTCGCCGTCGAGCGGGCGGGCTTCGACGACACAGCGATATTGGCCCGGTTCGGTCGGCTGCCAGGCAAGGTGAACGGGCTGCTCCTCGTCGTCCTCGGCGACGGCGACGGTCGTTTGCGCGAGAGCATCTTGCGAGTCGGCAAGGCGCAAGGCGACGTGCGCTGTGCGCCCCCGGAAACCGCGAACGACCAACCGTCCGTCGAAGTACACCGTGTCGCCGGCGAACACGACGTCGGGCGCGGATAGCTCGGCCAGTTCCACGTCGCGCGGCGGACGCTGCGAGCCGAGCGCTACGGCGAATAGCGGCGCCTTGCGGCGGCGAGCGTCGATTGCCGCTTCGCCCAGCGTGCGGCCGTCGGTCGTGATGCCGTCGGAGAGCACGACCACGGCCGCGACCGCGCGGCCCTGCTGCTCTTCGAGCGCCGTGCGGACCGCGTCGCCCAGGCGCGTATGTTCGCCGCGCGGTGCGGCATCGCGCAGCTCGGCGACGGGTTCGGTCGCGGCTTCAGCGGCGTCGGCAACGAAGTAAGTGCGGACGCGGTACCGCCCGGCGAGTTGCTCGTACAAGCCTTCATCGGGGTCGAGGAGCAGCGACTTGGCGATATTGAGGCGCGTCGGCTTCTCCAGCTTGAGCCGGGCGAGTCGCGCACGCCACGCTTCGGCGCTGCTCGCTGCATCGCCGCCGCCTGCTCCGTCGGGCCAGTCCATACTCCGCGACACGTCGACGAGCAACACGAGCGTCGGCAGATCGGTGCGATCGATTGCCAGCACCCACCGCGCGATCATCGCGAGGAGCAACAATATCGCGGCGATGCGGAACGACGCCATCAGAATCCGCGTTCGCGTCCGCGCCGCGCCCGCGTCGAACCAATACGCGGCGAAAACGAGAGCGGCCGCGGCAGCGACGAACAAGATCGTCGCCCAGGCCGGCCAGTTCCAGAATTCGACGAGCCGCCACGCGACGCCGTGCCCGCCCGAGCCGTCCACGCCAAACCACGTCGCCAGCCATTCGGGAAGCACACCGTTCATGCAGTATTACCGGATGCCAGCGCGCGGCTTGCGGCCGCGGCGAGATTACGGTTTGAGTGGGTAATGAAAAGTGGGCAGTGGGCAGTGGGCAGCGCCTCCCGAATCCCGAATCCTGAATCCCGACGCCTGTTCTACGCCATCCGCCGACCGAGCAGCCACGCACACAGCGATTCCAGTCCCACCAGACCCAATAGACCACATAAGAGCGGCACGTGCCAATCGCGGCGCGCCTGCGTCACGATTTCCTCTTCGGTAGGCGCCGCGAGCGATTCGAGCGTCGCGACCATTCCTTCGGGCAACCCGTCGCTCGCTGCCCGCGCTAGGTCGCTTTCCGCGGGGTCGACGTTGACGGCGATGCGCGTAGCGTTCGTTTCGGCCGCCGAGGTTGCCGCTGCGTCGATTTCATAAACCCCGCTCCATGCGGTATCGCCGAATTCCCAGCGGCGTTGCCCATCGCGGTCGACGACGGTCGCCAGTAGCGATTCGTGATTCGCGTTGGGCACGCGGACGACGATGCGCGGCTCGCTCGCCGCGTTCGACAGCGGCCCGCCGATCGGCGTTCCGACGAGTGCGTTCAGTCGCTCATCGCGTCCGGCGGCGACGAACCGCAGCGTTTCTTGCACGACGGGCAGGAAACTCTGCCACACGGGCCAATACGTCCACGGTTCCTTGGTCGTCGGATCGACCGAAGCGAGCGAGCCGTCCGTAGCGAAGACGGCGACGCGGCCGGCGCCGTATCGTCCCGCGACGACAAGCGGATCGCCCGTTTCCGCGACGCGGAGCACGACTTCGCTCGCGCTTCCCTCTGGCACCGACAACTGCACGTAGCGTTGAATGGGTGTGCGGGCAAGCGTTGTGTCCTGCTGGCCGCGGAAGGGTTCGAGAATGGGATGAGCGAAGTCCAGCGGGTCGATCGTATATGCGCCCCACGGCGACGGTTGGACGAGCCGCGCGGGCAACAACCCGGCCCGATCTCCCGCAACGAGAGCGTTGAATGCGCTGGGTTCGGCCAGGTCGCCGAGAAACCACACCAATCCGCCGCCGCGGCGTGCAAATGCGCCGAGCCGCTCGACCTCTTCCGTTCCCAGCGGCGGAACGTTGCACAACGCAACGACGTCGAAGTCGTCGAGGTTGAGTCCCGAGCGCAGCAAGCCCGGCGAGGCGACCTGGGCCTCGAAGGTCGCGGCCGAAGTTCGAGCCGGCGCGGCTGCGGCGGCGACGAACTCGGCGGAGTCGGGCCCGCCGCCGACGCACAACGTGCGAAACCGTTCGCGAACCTCCGTCACCAGCCAGCGGCTATCGTCGACGTCGAGTGCGTCGCCGGGTTTCGACAGGCGAGCTTCGAGCGTCTGCGTCCCGGCGCCCGCAAAACGGTAGGCGAACGTCGCGGTCGCCTCGCCGCGGGCGGCAATTGCAGGAATCGTTCGCTCCTCGATGCGGCGGCCATCCACGAGCAGCTCGACGTTCACCTCGCCCCGCGGCGCGTCGCTGAAGTTGCGAACCGACACGGCGACGGACGCCTCGCTGCCGGCGAGCGCGAGGCTTTCGCCGAGGGCGATCTGGGAAATGGCCAGGTTCGTCGCGCCGCGCGTGCCGAGTTCGATAATTCGCACGTCCGCGGCCTCGGCGAGTTCGACGAGTTGCCGCGCGAGCAGATGTTCGGCCCGCTGCGTCGTGCCTTCGCCGAGCGCCCACGTGTTGCGGCCGAGGTCCGTGAGAAAAATGATCTCCTGCCGGACCAGCGGCGGCCAGGCGCGCGGCGCGACGGCCGTCATTTCGCGCACGAGGGCCAAGGCGCCAGGCAAATCGGCTCGGCCGTGCGGCAGTTCGAGCTGCGTCACGGCGTCGGCGAGCGACCGGCGATCGGTGCTGGGCGTCTTGACGATTGCCCGCGCGGGCGCCGTCATCAGGACGAGCGAGAAAGCATCGTCGCGGCGACCGTCGCTTTCGAATTCGCGAAGGATGGCGTCCTTGGCAAGCTGAAACAGCGTGCTTCCGCCCGACGTTTGTCCCATCGAGAACGAACCGTCGAGGACGTAGATCGTGTGGACTCGCTGGTCGTCGGGCGCGATCGTCTGCGGCGATTCTTCGTAAGGTCCGGCGAGAATCACGACGAACAAAAGAATGATCATCGTTCGCAGCACGAGCAGCAACCAGTTTTCCAGCCGCACGCGCCGCGATTGCTTGCGGGCGGCGGCCAGAAGGAATTCCATCGCCGCCCACGGCGTCGTCTGGTAGCGTCGCCGGCTCAAGAGGTGAATGAGCAGCGGCAATGCGGCGGCCGCGCCCCAGAGCAACAACCACGGTTGTTCCCAGGCGAGCGCCAGCGGAAGTTCGGCGATGTCGAATGCGGCGACGTTCATGCCGAGCGAGCCTCGCGCGCGGCCAGGAATCGCGACAGTGCGTCGGCGAGCGGCTCGTCCGTTCGCAGCACGAAGTGATCGATCGACAGCTCGCGGCAACCGCGCCGCACCGCGTCGAGAAACCGCCCGAACTCCGCGAGGTACGCCTTGCGAAGCGCGATGGGGTGGGCAAGCACTTCGTCGTCGGTCTCGACGGATTCGAACATCGTGGTGCGGCGGAACGGGAACTCGATCTCCGCGGCGTCGAGCACTTGCAGCACGATGACGTCGTGCCGCCGATGCCGCAGATGCTTGAGCCCTGCGACGAGCTTCGGCACGTCGTC
Source organism: Planctomycetota bacterium (assembly GCA_003576845.1). GTDB lineage: Bacteria > Planctomycetota > Planctomycetia > Pirellulales > PLA5 > PLA5. The sequence continues at coordinate 11,121 of QEVJ01000137.1, read as the reverse complement.
GAACAGATCGCTGATCAGGATAACGAGCCCGCGGTCGATGAATCGTTCGGCGAGCTGATGGAGCACGGGGCCGATCGAGGTCGGGCGATCCTCGCCGCTTACGTCGAACGACTCGACGACGTGCCGCCAATGTTCTGCGCCGCGTCCGGGGCGGACGAACTGCCGCACTTCGGCGTCGAACGTCGCGAGCGCGACGCTGTCTTGCTGCCGTGTGACGAGGTAGGCCAGGTTCGCGGCCGCGCGCTGAGCATATTCGAGCTTCGACATCGCCGCCGCCGGTCCGCGATAGCCCATGCTCGCGCTCGTGTCGACGGCCAGATAGCAGACGAGGTTGGTCTCTTCCTCGTATTGTTTGAGGTAGAACTTGTCGCTGCGGCCGAAGACCTTCCAGTCGACGTATCGCAGGTCGTCGCCGGGAGAGTACTCGCGATGCTCGGCGAACTCGACGGACAGCCCGCGAAGGGGCGAGCGGTGCATGCCCGCCATGTGCCCTTCGACGGCACGTCGCGAGCGGAGCCTGGCCGCGGCGAGCCTAGCGAGCGTCCGGGGATCGAAATACTTGCGGTAATCGCCCACGGGAAGTTCCCGATTCGCCGTTGGCCGAAACGCTTTCGACCAGCCGGCGGACGATTTCGTCGGTGGTGATCGCTTCGGCTTCGGCGTTGAAATTGGTGACGATGCGGTGCCGGAGTACGGCGGGAGCGACGGCCTCTACGTCCTCGATGTCCGAGCAATGCCGGCCGTGCAGCGCGGCCCTGGCTTTTGCCGCCAGGACGAGGCACTGACTCGCCCGCGGTCCTGCGCCCCATTGTACGAACTCGGCGATGAAGGCCGGCGCATCCGGATCGCCGCGCCGCGTTCGCCGAGCGAGTTGCAGGGCATAGCGCAAAACGTGATCGGCCACCGGAACCCGCCGCACGAGCGCGGCCAGTTCCACGATCTCCTCGGCCGACAGTACGGCCGACGCCGCGGGCCTCGCGTCGCTCGTCGTCTGTTTGACGATTTCGAGTTCCTCGTCTTCGCTCGGGTAATCGACGAGGATGCTGAGCATGAACCGATCGAGCTGGGCTTCGGGAAGCGGATAGGTGCCTTCCTGCTCGATCGGATTTTGCGTCGCGAGGACGAAAAACGGCTCCGAGAGCGTCCTCCGCTCGCCGCCGACGGTCACCTGATGCTCTTGCATCGCTTCGAGCAGCGCGGCCTGCGTTTTTGGCGGCGTGCGATTGATTTCGTCGGCCAGAATCACGTTGCCGAAGATCGGGCCGGGGAGAAATCGCAGCGAGCGCGTCCCGGTGGCTTTATCCTCTTGAATCACCTCCGTGCCCGTGATGTCGGCGGGCATCAGGTCTGGGGTGAACTGGATTCGGCTGAACCGCAGCGACAGACAGTCCGCGAGGGTGCGAATCATGAGCGTCTTGGCGAGGCCGGGCACACCGATCAACAACCCGTGCCCGCCCGCGAAGAGGGCAATGAGCAACTCCTCGATCACGCGCTGCTGCCCGACGATAACGCGGCCGAGTTCGTCGGTAATGCGACGATAAGCCTCGTTCAAGGCGGCGACGGCTTCGACGTCGTCGGTGGGGAGCATAAGCAGGGGTCGGGGGTCGGGGGCCGGGGGTCGCGGAGAACTCGCGATGAGCGTACCGCGCAAACCCCTTGCGTCGCCATTCTTAGTTTAGGGAACGGCGTGTGGTCTGACCACCTGGGCGTTGGTGCGGGGCGTTAGGGTCGCCCCAAGCGGCGCAAAGCCCGCGAGGCGCGCAACTCGCCAATGGTTTCGCTGCCTTGGGCAAGCGCCGAAGAGATGACCGTGTCGACGGCAGGGTGCGACACGCGCCGGCGAGCGGATGTTGCCGTCGTTGCCGCGGTGCCGGATGTAGAGGCAGCGCGTCGAAGCGGTCTGGCTTGCGGCACTTGCTCTTGTTTCGCCGCGGCGGGCATGACAATCGCCGCGGGAGCTTGCGGCGCGGCGGGGGAGGGCGCGGAGGTCGCCGGTTCGCCCGCCGGGAGCGTGGAGTAGCGGAACATCTGGTCGGCGACGAACTTCAGATCGGCCACGGTCACGACTCCGTCGCGATTCGCGTCGGCCCGGTCGTTGCCGAGTGTCATCGCGTCGCGGACCAGGGCGACGTCGATCAGGTTGACGACGCCGTTGCCGTCCACGTCGCCGGCAAGCACGTCGAGCCGCATCTCGAACGAACCGCCCGCGACACTGTTGCCGGACGGGAACGTGCTGGCGGACGTTGCGCCTTGCGTGAGCGGATTGCTCCATTCGCCGTCGAGCGAATTGCCCGTCGCGTCCGCGATGCTGTCGGCGAGCGTAAGCGCAATCTTGTCGTTGGCGATCGGCGTGGCGAGCGTCCAGGTGGCGGTGTGCGTGGCGGCGTCGTAATGGAAACCGGCCGAACCCGGGAGCAGGCCGTAGCTGGCCGCGTTCACGCCGGAAACGGTCAAATCGCCGGTCGAGACCTGGACGTGCTCGCTGAACGTGATTCGCACCTGATCGACCGCATACGGCACGGTCGCCATTTGCGCCACGGACCCGACTTGGGGCGTGAACCAATCGCCGGATGCGCTGTTGCCGAGTTTCACGGACGCGACGGTCGGCGCTATCGCGTCGGGATCGGCGATGGTGAGATTCAAGTCGACGTCGGTCGTCGCCCCGCGGACGCGGATGAAGTAATGTCCGCCCGCGACGACGGGCGTTTGGGCTGTGGTCGTGCCGTTACCCGACAGATTCCAAGCCAGCGGCGAGTGCATACCGTCGTAGATTTGGACTTCGACGTAATCGCCCGGCGCGAACGACGCGGTGGCGGTGAGCACGCCGCTGGCGGCGGCGGTGAAGTCGAACCATTGATCGGCGGCGAGGCTGTTGAGGTTGGTCAGCGTCTGCGTAGCCAGGCTGCCCAAGTTCGTTCCGGAATAGTCCGCGCCCCAGTTGGCGCACTTCGACGCCTGGGCATCGGCGAAACCCGTGCCCATGAGCCACTGGGCCTTGAGCCAGGTGACGACGTTGAGGATGGAACCCGTGCCGAAGAAACCGCCGACGAGGTTGTTGATGAAATCGCCGGCCCCGGCGGAGACGAATACCTGGGTATTGAAACTGCCGTCGATGACGTCGCCGGCCATCGGATGGTCGACGCCCATCGCGTCGAGGTCGGCGAACAGGAACTTCACGCCCATCGTGCCGGCGGTGAGCGTGTCGATCCCCGCGCCGCCGTAGATCACGTCGCCGTGCGGCGGTTCGCCGATGCCGAACGATTTCTTTCCGTTGTTCGACCCGAAGGCCGTGTCGTTGTCGTCGCCCAGGTCCATGACTGAGTTGGTCGAGAACCCGGCGTTGTTGAACAGCGTCACGTTGCGAACGATGTCGTTGCCCAATCCGGCGACGACGACCGAGCACTCAGTCGCCGCGAGTTGGAACGCCGTTTCCGTTGGGACGGCGGGCGATAACGCGGCCGAGTCGAGGTCGGCGAAGTTGATGACGTTGTGGTCCTGGTCCGCGCCCGCGTCGCTGTACTTGACGACGTCGAAGCCGCCGTCGGACAGGACGCGGACGAAATCGGGAAGCGGGCCGTTCGGATCGACGCCCGGGGTTATCGCGCCGGCGCCACCGGCGACATCGGGCAGATCGATCGTCACCATGTCGTCGCCCGCGCCCGTGACGACGTTCAGCGTTTCGCCGATGAGCGTGTAGTTGGTCGCAACGAGCATCGACGGGGCGACGACGACGTTCGTCACGTTGATCTCTTGCGGCGCGGCGGGCGTTTCGACTGTCAGGCTGTCGCTGCCGCCGTTGCCGTTCACGCTCAGGCCAGTCGCGAGGATGCCGGCGAGCGAGATGTCCGGACCGGTGGACCCGCCATCGACGCCGGGCGCACCCGTGGGCACGCTATTCGTGAACGCCCCGCCGAGGAACACATCGGCCGCGGACGCCGAGAGCGGCCGTACCGTGAGATCATCGTCGCCGGCCGTTCCGCGGACGAGCGCCGAATCGTCGTTGCCCGCGTCGCCGGCGTAGTTCACCTCCTCGACCGTGTTCACGTCGACGGCTGCGGCCGTGCCGATGCCGAGAATATCCACGTCGCCGCTGGCCGCGCTTTGGTAGCGGAATTCCAGGACGCGGGCGATCGAATCGGCCGTCGCGTCGATGTTTACCGTGTCGCGTCCGCCGGCGGCTTGTGCGCCGCCATTGATGGCGAGCGTCGTACCGGCCGCGGCGACGAGTCCGCCATTTGCCGGCAGGGTGATGTTGAAGGCGTCCGTGTCGCCGTTGCCGTTGAGCATGTTTGGCTCGCCCGACTCGATGCTCGCGCCGGCGACGTTGAACACGTCGGTCGCGGAGCCGCCGTTGAGCGTTTCGAAGTCGGCGAATGTGAGCGTATTCGTGCTTACGTAGGTCTTTAAGGGCGCGATGTTCCACGTGCTCGCCGCGTTAAGACCCGTGAGCGAATCGACGAAGCCGGTCGTGCCGCGGAGCGTGTTGATGTTGCGGAAGCCGCCGGCAATCGACGCCTCCGTGCCGTCGAAACCGTCGGTTGCGCCGAGCGCGGTGAGCGCGACGTTGCGTGCCGAGCCGTAAGTGGTGTAATCGATCTCGTCCGTGCCGGCGCCGCCATCGAGCGAACCGGACAGGGTGCCCGCCGCGGTGAAGTTGAAGTCGTCCGTACTCGTGCCGCCGACGAGGTTTTCGACGTTCGAGAAACTCGCGCCGACGCCCGTCACCGCGCCCGCGTTCGCCGCGTTGATCGTCCACGTATTGGCGACGTTCGCGGCCGTAAGCGTGTCGGTTCCAGCGCCGCCGTTGATGGAGCCGGTGAGCGTGCCGGGGGCGATTAGCGTGAACGCATCGGTGCTCGTACCGCCGACGAGATTCTCAATGTTGGAGAAGCCTGCGCCGACGCCGGTGACCGTGCCGGCGTTGAGCGCGGTGACGGTCCAGGCGTTGGCTACGTTAGCGCCGGTAAGCGTGTCGGTTCCGGCGCTGCCATTGATGGAACCGGTGAGCGTGCCTGGGGCGACGACCGTGAAGGAATCCGTGCTTGTCCCGCCGACGAGATTTTCGACGTTCGAGAAGCCTCCGCCAACTCCGGTAACCGTGCCGGCGTTGAGCGCAGTCACCGTCCACGTATTCGCAACATTCGCGCCGGTGAGCGTATCGGTTCCGCCGCCGCCGTCGATCGAACCCGTGAGCGTACCGGGGGCGACGAGGACGAACGAATCGGCAGCCGTTCCGCCGACGAGGTTCTCGATCGTGGCAAAGGTCGCGGTCGGCGGTAATGTCGCGGGAGCGACGCTTCCCGCGTTCGCCGCGGTGATGGTCCAGTCGGTAGCGCTATTCGCGCCGAAGAGGGTGTCGGTTCCCGCGCCGCCGTTGGCGGCGAGGCCCAGCCCCGGGGATCCCAAGCGAATTTCGTCGTTATCCGCGTCGCCATTGACGACATTGCCCAGCGCAGTCGGCAGGGCGTTGACCGTGATGTCGTCGTCGCCGGCGCCGCCGTTGATCGTGACGGTCGGCATTCCGCCGAAGCTGTCCAGCGCGTTGACGACGATCGTATCGGCGCCGACGCCAGCGTTGACCGTCAGCGAGCCCGTCGGATTGACGAAATCGACCGTTTCGCTCGACGAGACGCTGCTGATGCGGCTCACTCCGTTGAGCGGCGTGGGATCGTCGCCGAGCGTGATGTCGTCGCCGGTCGCTCCGGCGAACGTGAAGATGCGATTGACGGCGCTCAAGTTATCGGCGATCGGGTCAAGTCCAAGGTAGTCGAGCGTGCGGCCGTCGATGTCGACCTGGCCGTCGTTGGCGTTGTCGAAGCGGTGGGTGACGGTCGTGGCCGCTCCGGCGAGCGTCATCGCGTCGAGTCCGCCCGCTCCGCCGTCGATCGTACCCGTGACATCGGCCGCGCCGCTGAAGTTGAACGTGTCGTTGTCGGCGTTGCCGGCGAGGTTGCCGGTAACCGTGACGCCAGCGACGTTGAAGATGTCGTTGCCGCCGTTGCCGGTGAGATTGCCGGTGTGTGCGGCGGTGACGGTGAACGTATCGGCGAGCGAACCGCCATTGAGATTCTCGATGGCGGAGAACGCGAGATCGCGACCGCCGGACATGAAGCGATTCGTGCCGTCGATTTCCCAGGTCGCGGTCGCGGCCGGGACGAGCGCGTTGGTCAGCGAATCGGTTGCGGCGCTGCCGGTGATGGAGTTGACGTTCGAGAATCCACCGGCAATCGACGCTTCCGTGCCGTTGAACCCGTCGGTCGCGCCGAGTGCGGTGAGCGAGATGTTCCGTGCTCCGGAAATCGTACCAAAGTCGATCGCGTCGCCCGTGCCCGCTTCTCCGTCGAAGCTACCCGTGATGGTCGCGGTCGTCGCGAGCACGAGCGTGTCGTTGTCGGTGCCGCCGTTGGCGGAAAAGGCGAGCGACGCGGCTTGCGGCCGGAAGGTGTCGTTTCCCGCGTCGCCGTTGATGGTGGTGGTTACGCCCGTCGGCACGGCCATGACGGCGATATCGTCGTTGCCGCCGCCCATGTTGATTACGAGCGTGCCGCCAGCACCCGGCGCGGCGAAGTCCGTCACTTCGAATGTGGCGTTCGTGCTTTCCAGCCGGAACGTGCCGCCGCCCAAGTCGGAAAGCTGGACGTTGTCGTTTGTTGCGGGCAGGTTGAACATGACGTTCGTCGCGGTGCCCGAGTTGGCGAGCGGTTCTATTTCGCTGTAGGCGAAGATGCGCTCGGCCGCTCCGCCGGGTCCGTCGGGATCCATGCGAACGTCGCCGGAGTGTGGACCGGTGTAGTTGTACGTTGCCGTGTTGAACGTGCCGCCGCCTTGGAACGCGAGGCCGTCGTCGCCGCCAGCTCCGCCGTTGTAGGTGACGTTGAGCGGGAGGCGGCCGGCGGCGGTTGCGCCTTGATCGATCGTGAGCGTGTCGTTGCCGCCGGCCGTATTGACGACGATCTGCGTGAGGTTGGCGCCGCCCGCACCGGAAGCGAGCGGCAGCGTCAGGCGATGGAGACCGTTCGAGACGGTTCCCGCGGCCGAACCGCCGGTGGCCGTGCCGAGAATCGCGTTGGGATCGTCGAAGACGAGGTTTGTGCCGTCGAACGAGATCGCCAGCAGGTTGTTGCGGGCCATCGTGTCCGTGACGGTGAGCGTTGTGCCGGAGATGACGAACGTCATGTCGGGTGGCGGCGCGATAGTCGTCAGCACGACATCGCTGGTCGTAGTCGCGCCGTAGTTGATACGAAACATCACGTCGCCAACCGCAAAGGTCGCGCCTTCCGGGAGCCCGGTAAACGTACCCGTTGTCGGAGACAAGAAGGTCAGCGAGTCGACAATCGTGAATGTATCACCGAGGGACGGTACGAAACCGTTGAGCAGGGAAACGTCCAACGTCGTCCCCGTCAGGTCCGTGCCGCTTCGCGTTGCGAATTGAGTGTAACCTGTTCCCGTCATCGGTCCCGATATTGATGCGTTGTATTCGCTACCAAATCGCAACAACGGACCGTCAATGAGTACACGCGATCCCGGCGTCGTGGTCGTTATCGGAGCACCGATGACTACTGTGTCGATCGGCCCTGCTGTGCCGCCGCTGGCGATCCTTACCGAACTTCCCGATATTGCATGATCCAACTGAAATGCCAGGGTCTCATCGTTGTCCGTGTCAAAACCAATATCCAACTCGCCGGCAACGGAAATCTCCCCAAACAGGGACAGGCTGCCAGTTGAACCCAAATCCAAGCCGCCGATAGCACCGGGTGCCGTTACCGTTGTTGGCAGGGTGAGGGCCACGTCAACGCCGTCGACATTTCCGCCAACGAGAACCGAATGGTTCGTCGTGCTTCCATCCAGAAAAATGTTCGTAACGGCCACGTCGGGCATAGCCAGATGCCCGTTTCCAACGAGTAACTCTAATCGCGGCCCGCCATTGATCGTGATCTCAGCATCGACCGGAGTGGTCACGTTTCTTGCGATGCTAAGCGCTGCGGGTGTCGCGAATGGCGGGTCGTTGAGCAAGTTCGTTCCCCGTGCAATCTGCACGACCAGATCGAAGTTAATCGTGTCCCACCCGACCAGTTCAAGCTGACTTCGGAAAATCGTTCCGCCTAAGCCCATAACGTTCAGCGTATCGTTGCCCGTGTCTCCTTCGAGTCGCATCGCTTCCGCATAGCCGTTCGGACCATCGGTGTTGAACGTCAGCGTGTCGTTGCCGCCCAGTAGATTGATGAACAGGTCGTCGACATCGCTATGAGAAAACTGGATCGTATTGGTGTTGTGGCCCGTAACGAGGTTGCCGGGATCGCTGGTGCGGACAAACGGGCCCCCTGCCACCGCGGTCAATGTGTAATTGAACCCGTCGAAGTCAACAGTGATGTTGTTGGCGCTCGCGTCGCCGGTGATGGTTAGGTCTGCCCCCACACCAGTTATGCTGTAATTGATGGTCAGCATTTGCCGCGCTTCGAGCGATTCGAGGCTCAGACCGCGGCGGCGAGCGCGGGCGGTTCGGGTTGCGGCGGAAGCAGCGCTGCCGCCTCGGCGGAGGGCGGGCGTGAATTGGCGGACGAGTTTTCGCAGGCTCATTTGCGCGCGGCTCCGAGGCGGACGAAGGAAGGCGAATCGAGGCGGAAAGGGCGACGCGGGGCCGGAGAATCTGCGCGGAAAGAACCCGCGCACGGGGGAGGTTCTGCCCCGGCACCAAGCGTCACCTTAGGAGTTCCATGCTAATTGCGTAAGACGGGCTGTTCAAGCGAAGAATGCCGTCTGGGAAGCATGGAGCGGCCGGGAGAGGAGCGGTGGTAACGGCTGAGGCAGCCGATGGTGTGACGTTGGTCTCTTTTTCCCCGCTGAAGTGGCGACAAACTGCCGATTGGCTACTCGATTTGCCCGGAGACAAGAGAATTCCTGCCGAATTCGGAGATTACTGCAGGCGCGGCGGGCTACCACCAGCCGAGAAGCTGGCCGAGACGGTTGCCGAGAATGATTACGCCGACGCTGGCTGCGCCCAGCGCGGTTAGCAGAACCGCCGCGCTGCCAATGTCGAGGGCGGCGCCGATATGCGGATCGATCTCGCGGGTGATGGCTTTGGCGAGGGCTTCCAGCGCGCTGTTGAACATTTCGGCGGCCAACACGCCGGTAATCGACAGCGCCAACAGGCACCATTCGACCAGCGAGCACCGCATCGACAGGCCCGCGGCTACCACCGCCGCGGCGATGAAAAAATGCACGAAGAAACTGCTTTGCCCGCGAATGCCCAACTTCACGCCGCGAAAGGCGTCGGCAAACTTACGTGGCCAGGATCGCGAGTCGGGAAAATCGTGCATGGGGGCAGGTACGAGGCTGTAGGCGGGAGGCTGTAGGCCGGAGCGCTCGATTGGTGCGTCGCCGATGACTACGCGACGATTTGTTCGACCACATTCCCCGCCACGTCGGTGAGGCGGAAATCGCGGCCGTTGTAGCGGAACGTGAGACGCTTGTGATCCAGCCCGAGCAGGTGCAAGATCGTCGCGTGCAGGTCGTTGACGCTGACTTTATCGACCGCCGCCTTGTGGCCGATTTCGTCCGTCTCGCCATACGACGTGCCGGCCTTTGCGCCGCCGCCGGCCATCCAGACCGTGAAGGCATGAGGATTGTGGTCGCGGCCCGTGCTGCCCTTCTGCGCGATCGGTAAGCGGCCGAATTCGCCGCCCCAGATGACGAGCGTCGAATCAAGCAGGCCGCGCTGGGCGAGATCTTCGAGCAGCGCGGCAATCGGCCGGTCCGTTTCCGCTGCGAATCCGCCGTGGTTCTTGGCGATGTTCGAGTGGCCGTCCCACGACAGTTCGTTCTCCATTCCGCCGGAGTAGATCTGCACGAACCGCACACCCCGCTCGACCATCCGCCGGGCGATCAGACATTGCTTGGCGAAGTGCGTGCAGCGTTTGTCGTCAATGCCGTAGAGCGCGTGCGTCGCGGCCGATTCGCGGCCGATGTCGATCGCCTCGGGCGACGCCATTTGCATGCGATAGGCCAACTCGAAGCTCTCGATCCGCGCAGCCAGTTCCGCCTCGCCATCCTTGCGCTCCAGATGCCGCCGATTGAGCTTGGCGAGCAGGTCGAGTTGCGCCCGCTGCTGTGCGTCGTTCATCTCGGCGGGGCGATGCAGATTGTCGATCGGGTCGCCGGTCGGGCGGAGCCAGGTGCCTTGATAGACACTGGGCAAGAAGCCGGCGCTCCAGTTTTGCGTGTAACCCTTCGGCAAACCGCGGCCGAGCGGGTCTGACATCACCACGAATGCCGGCAGATTCTGGCTCTCGCTGCCGAGGCCATACGTCACCCACGATCCGGCGCACGGAAAACCCATCCGCGGAAAGCCCGTGTTGATCATGAACAGCGCCGGGCTGTGGTTGTTCGAGTCGGTGTGGCAGGAATGGAGGAAGGCCATCTTGTCGACGTGCCCGGCCATGTGCGGGAAGATTTCGCTGACCCATTTGCCCGACTGGCCGTGCTGGGCGAATTTGAAGGGTGACTTCATCACCGGGCCGACCTGATCGGTGAAGAAACCGGTGTTCTTGTCGAACCCGGCGAGTTCTTGCCCGTCGCGTTTTTCGAGTTCCGACTTGTAATCCCAGGTGTCGACCTGGCTCGGGCCGCCGTTCATGAACAGCCAGATGACCGCCTTCGCCTTGGCAGAAAAGTGCGCGGGTTTCGCGGCCAGCGGATTGATCGCCGGATCGGCGGCCGCGGCCATTAGATCGCGGCCGACCAAGCCTTCGTCGCCAAGCAACGCTGCCAAGCCCAACATGCCAATGCCGCCACCGGCGCGTGAGAGCAACTTGCGTCGGTCTAGCCGGTCCCCCGGCGTCGGATAGTTTTCGCGGTCGTACATAATTGAATCTTGCTCGTTCGTATTCCCGCTCGATGAGTCTCGAAGGAAAGCGATACCTGTGCCAACCCCGCCGCCATCGAGCCTACCAGAGGAGTGGCCAAATCGCCACACACCTTCCGCGGCGTCCGGGCGGCCAATCGGCGCCCATCGCGAAGCGGGGTCTGGCAATTTTGACTGGCGCTATCTGCGGGGAATGGGTAAAACAGGCGAAGTGTTGTTTTTCCCTTTCTTTTGAGGAGCCGTTGTCATGGACGAATTGC
>QEVJ01000136.1 GCA_003576845.1 Planctomycetota bacterium | reverse complement strand
TCTAGATGAGACCGACAAGTGCTAGCGGCACTGTGGGACGGATTGCAATCCGTCCTACGAGTGCTATCGCCTATCAAATTCGCAGAGACGGTCGACTAGGTCGCCCGTGCCGCTTCGCCCAGACTTCGCAGAATGCAGTCCGTTACGGCCGCGCCATCCGCCGACACGGCGACTTCCATGTTCGGCCGCGATTGCGGCAACCGCCGCCGGTCGAAGACCGTTGCCCCGCGGGTCAATTCGCCGGACACTTCGACGTCGCCCGACATCTGCTTGAGTTCGAACAGCTCGCGATCCGTCGCCGCGACGAGCGCGACCGCGTCGTGGAGGTGAATCCCTTCTTCGCCCAGGTACTGGCGATGTGACCGATACAGATAAGGCAACGTCTTGCGCAGGAAACTGCCCGCGCGGCTCGATTCGTCCGGAATCTGGTCGAGGAAGTCGAACGTCTGCACCACCTGCGTCGTCACGTCGAGCGGCACGAGCGTTTTGGTCATCGCCGAGCGAAACACGGTCCGGGCCGACGCGGGGTCGCAATAGATATTGAACTCCGCGGCCGGCGTGACGTTGCCCGGCGCCGAAACCGTCCCGCCCATGATCACGAGTTGTCCGATCACCGACGGCAAATCGGGATCGCGCATCAGCGCCCGCGCAATGTTCGTCAGCGGACCACACGCGACCACCGTCACCTGATTCGGCGCGGCCCGAACCTCGTCGCAGATCACTTTCTCCGCGGGATGGCGCTGGTGGTGTTCGATGCAGGGAAAGTCGTTGTTGCCCAGGCCATCGTTGCCAAAAATGTGTCGGGCATCGGCCGGCAAGGGATTCGCCGTTTCGCCGGCACAACCGATCCGCGGACGCCGCGGCGGATCGAGTTGATCCAGAATCGCTTGGACGTTGCGCGTCGCCTGCTCGGGCGAGACGTTGCCGCCGACGGCCGTGACCGCGACGACCTCCAGCCGCGGATCGAACAACGCCATGCACAACGCCACGGCGTCGTCGATGCCCGGGTCGCAATCGATGATGACTTTCCTTGTCATGGCCGGCTCGTCTATCAACGCCGAGAACGGGGTTGCCAGGGCCTCTGGCTCGATTGCAACAAAACACGCGAATCGAACGGCCGCCGATCCCCGTCGAATGGAGCCGATTGTACGCCCGCACGCAGTCCGTCACAAGCGACCTCTGCGAGGTGCGGTGCACGATTCGGCTGTCGGCGAACGGCGTGTTGGACTAGACTATCGGAAACGCACTAAAATGGCGAAAACACCGCGGGAGCAGCGAGGGTGATCGAAACGATTCTGGGCCGGCTGTCGTCGGGCGCGAACCTGACCCGCGACGAATGCGGCGAATTGATCGACGCGATGTTCGAGGGCGGCCTCGCCGACGAACAGATCGCGCTTGCGCTTTCCGCCCTTCGCGCCAAAGGCGAAACGGCCGAAGAGATTATCGGCGCGGCGCTCGTCCTGCGCCAGCGGATGACGCGGATCGGCTGCCGCCACGACGTGTTCGTCGACACCTGCGGCACGGGCGGCGATCGCAGCGGCACGTTCAACGTCAGCACGGCCGCGGCCCTCGTCACGGCCGCTGCCGGGCTACCCGTCGCCAAACACGGTAATCGCAGCTTTTCCAGCAAGAGCGGCTCGGCCGACGTGCTGGCTGCCCTCGGCGTCAACGTCCAGGCCGAAGTCGCCGTCGTCGAGAGTTGTCTGGACGAGCTGGGAATCTGCTTTTGCTTCGCTCCGTTGTGGCATCGGTCGATGAAGCGCGTGGCGACCGTGCGAAAGAAACTCGGCGTGCCGACGATCTTCAATCTGCTCGGGCCGCTGGCGAATCCCGCCGGCGCGCCGTTTCAAGTCGTCGGCGTCGGGCGGAGCGAAATGCGAACCAAGATCGCCGCGGCACTCATGGCGCTTGGCACGCGCGGCGCCATCGTCGTGCACGGCGACGATGGGCTGGACGAAGTCACGCTGGCCGGCGCCACGCGCGTCTCCCACGCGACGCCCCAAGGGGTGCGGGAGCTTTGTTGGACGCCCGGCGACTTCGGACTCGCTGCCGCCCCGCTCGACGATATGCTCGTGGAAGGCCCGGAAGAAAGCGCCGCACTGATCCGCCGCGTTTTGGCCGGTGACGACGGACCGGCTCGCGACATCGTCGTGGCGAACGCGGCCGCGGCGCTGTGGGTCGCCGGACGCGCGGCGACGACTCAAGAAGCTGCCGCCCTCGCCGCGAAAGCGATCGACTCCGGCGCGGCCGCCCGATTGCTGGCCGCGCTCGCCGAACGGAGCGCGTCGTGAAGCCCGCTACACTGCGATTGGTGTTGCTCGTCTCGTGTGCGCATATGCTCGTGCACGTCTACGAGTTATCCATTTCGAGCGTCGAGCAGCACGTCGCCGACGAATTCGGCGTGGCCACGCGCGAAACCGGCTCGCTCGGCACGATCTGGCGAATTCCGTTCGGAGCCGGCGCCTTGTTGGCGGGCTGGCTGGCCGATCGGTTCGGCTCGAAGCCGATGCTCGTGCTCTATCTGTGCGGCTGTGCGGGTTCGGCACTGGCGACCTGGGCGGCGCCGTCGCTCGGCGCGCTCTTCGCGACGATGTTCGCGATGGGATCGTTCGCCAGCATCTATCACCCGGCGGGCCTGGCGATCATCTCGCGCGAGACGACCGCCGCCGACGACCGCGCGGTGCGCCTCCGCCCGCCTGCTGTCGAGCGACGTCTCGACGAGCTTCGTCGCCGCTGAGGAAACCGCGTTTCACGCCCCGCAGTATGCGATGCTGGTTACGGTAAACGTGCTGTTCGGCTTCGTGTACGCGGCGCTGATGACGTTCTTGCCGCGGTATCTCACCGAGGCCGATTTGCAGCCCGCTTCCGTCGCGCCAAAGCAGTGGGGCGCATTATGCGCCGCCGGCGTGTTGTTTTGCGGCATGGTCGGTCAGGGCATCGCCGGCAAGCTGTGCCGTCCCGATCGCCTGCGCCCTTTGATGACGACGGTCTTGCTCCTGAACGTGCCGTGCCTCGTGGCGATGTCTTTGGCGGAGGGGAAGTGGCGGCTCGTCGCGGCCTGCGTCACCGGGCTATTTCACTTCATGCACCAGCCCGTATTCAACTCGTTCCTCGCGCAACTCGTCCCGCGGTCGCGGCGCAGCGTGGGCTATGGTTTCAGCCAGATGATGCAGTTCGGCGTCGGCGGATTGGGGGCGCAGTTCGCCGGCTCGATCAAGGCCTCTGCCCTCGAAAACCCGGATTTTGTCAATTACGTTGCCCTGGCCGGCGTCGCGCTCGTTGCGGCGGGCCTTGCATCGCAAATCCGCGCCCTGCCGCAGCCCGAATCCGCTTAGCTTCGTGGGGCCATGTCCAAGAACGCACCCTGCCGCGCCGTCGTGTTCGACCTCGACGGTCTGATGTTCAACACCGAAGACCTCTATCGCATGGTCGGCGGCGAAGTGCTGCGCCGCCGCGGCAAGGAATACGACGAAGCACTGTTCAAAGCGATGATGGGCAGGCCGTCGAAGGTCGCCTTGCAGATCATGATCGACTGGCACGCCCTCGACGCCACGGTGGCGCAACTCGAACGCGAAAACGACGAACTGTTCGGCCCGATCCTCGACGCGCACCTCGCCCCCATGCCCGGCCTGACTGCGTTGCTCGGGGCGCTCGAAGCCGCGGGCGTTCGCAAGGCGATCGCCACCAGCAGCCGCCGGTCGTTCGTCGCCGACTTGCTCGGCCGGCAAGGCTGGCTCGACCGGTTCGCGTTCTGGCTTACGGCCGAGGATGTGACGCGCGGCAAGCCCGACCCGGAGATTTATCTCGCCGCCGCGAAGCGTCTGGAACTTCCGCCGGCGGCCGTGATGGTCCTGGAAGACAGTCAAACGGGCTGCCGCGCCGCGGTCGCTGCGGGCACGCATGCCGTAGCCGTCCCCGGCGACCACAGCCGCGACCACGAATTCCCGGGCGCACAATTCATCGCCGATGGCCTCGACGATCCGTGTATCAGGGCGGCGCTGGCGCTTTGAGAAGTGAATAGCGGACAGTGGGAAGTGGACAGTTGCAAAGCCACGCTGCCCGCTGTCCACTGCCCACTGTCCACTCTTCCCCGACTCCCGACCCTCGCTCCATGTCCCGCTCCCCGCTGCTCGCGTATCTCCAACTATTTCGTCTGCCGAACGTTTTCACGGCCGCGGCTGACGTGTTGATGGGTTATCTCATCGCCCACGGCTCGTTCGCGCCGCCGTGGCCGCTCGCGCTGCTGGTCGCGGCGTCGTGCCTGATGTACGTCGCCGGAATGGTGCTCAACGACGTGTTCGACATCGACCAGGACACCCGCGAACGTCCGCACCGGCCGATCCCCTCCGGGCGCATTCACGCCGGGTTCGCCCTGACGCTCGGCCGCGGAATGCTGGCGGCGGGCGCGGTTTGCGGTTGGGCGGCGACGCTCGTTACCGGCGATGCCCGCTGCGGTCTCACAGCGACGGCGCTGGCGGTGCTCGTCTACCTGTACGATCGCGTGCTCAAGCGAACGCCGCTGGGCCCGCTCGGCATGGGCGGGTGCCGATTTTTGAACGTGCTACTCGGAATGAGCACGGCGGCAGTCGCCTGGCAAACGCCGCACTTCGCGGCCGCCGCGGGAATCGCGACTTACATCGTCGGCGTCACCTGGTTTGCCCGCACGGAAGCGGCGGAAAGTCGCCGGTGGCAGTTACTGTCGGCAACGGCGGTGATGCTCGCCGGTTTCGTGCCGCTGGCCGCATTGCCGGACTTGCAAGACTGGAAACACGTGATCGCCCCGGACCGCTGGTACATGTTCTGGGGCCTGATCGGCGCGCTCGTCGCCTGGCGGTGTCTCAAGGCGGTAATTCAGCCCTCGCCGCCGCTGATACAGGCGGCCGTCAAGCACGCAATCATGTCGCTCATCGTCCTCGACGCCGCGGCCGCGTTCCCGGCCGGCGGGTTGTGGTCGATCGCAATTCTCGTGCTCGTGTTTCCCATGCTGGCACTGGGGGCTTGGGTGTATTCGACGTGAGTTTCCGTAGTGGGCTACGCCCACCGGATCGTCCACTTCGTTCGTCGTTGAACCGCCTTGCCGCTTGTTCTCGATGGAGCGGCGGGTGGCACTGGCCGTGGTTGAATTTTCGTGGGGTGGCACTGGTGGCTTAACCCACCAGTGCAGCGGCGCGAGCTGATTTTCCATTCTCGATTGCCGCTGCTTCCCTTGCTCAACAAGCCAAGGCCTTCCTTCAGTCCAGGCTCGTTCGAGAATGGTGGGACCAGGGCTTGCGAGAATGGAGAGCTTGTTCTGGGCACGGCACTGGTGGGTTAAGCCACCCGTGCCACCCGTCGCGTCCGCGGCAAGCAACGCGCGCGATCCCAACAAATGCTACGGAAATGAGAGCCAATGAACTCGTCGATGGCTCCGGAATTGCAATGCCGCCAAATACAACATTGTCGATTTCGAACCGCTCGGCGCCTGCCGCTGCGCTCGACGACGTCGCCACGACCAGCCGGGCGTGCGTCCATTCGTCGGGAATATCAGCCGAGTATGTGATGAACAAGTGGTTGCTGCGTCGCTCCAGCGGGTCATTCGCGGTGTTCGCGCCTTCCAAGTTCACCAGGTCAATCGTGTTCGTCCCATCCGTGACGAACGCGCGGATGAAATCACCCGCTTCATACGTCGCGAGTTTCACGTTCATTATCAGTGAAACTCGGACACTCTGCCAACTCGTCAAATCGACGTCGGCAAAAGTGGTTGTCGAATTGACGGACTGGACGACGAAATGTTGGGAAGGTGGAATCGCGGTATTGTTGGCCACGCCAGCCATCGGCAACTGACCGCCGTTATCAATTACGGTCGTGGCGAAACCCAGTTCGCGTTGTGCGGCCGACGGCGTGAAGGTGCGTGCTCCCGGCGAGGGTTCCGCGAAGTCCGTATGGGCGATCACTTCCGGCTCTGGAATCAGGCTTTGCGGCGTCATCAAATATGCGACGAGATTGCCCGCATCATTGAACGCCGTGCCGACGATCTGCCCGGCGTCGTTGATGGCGTTCGCTGTGACGAGGTCCCAGTTACTTCCTTCAGGAAGGAGCGCGTTCAAATCTTGCATTTCCCAGCCGCGTTGCCAGATAAAGGTGCCACCGAGCGAGCTTCCGACGATCACGCCGCGATTATTGATGCCCGTGGGCACACCTCCCGCCCAAAGCGGACGTCCGAGATTTCGCATCCCGGTCGCTGCCTCCCAAACGAACGCTTGTTCACTTCCCCCGGTGGAAACTCCAGCAACTTGCGAACGATCATTGACCGCGTTCGCCGAACTGTAAATGTCCGCGGTTCCAATGTTGCGAAATCCTTGCGCCGTGTTCCATGTAAAGGCCCGGTCGGATTGGCTGGAGTCCCGCGTTACGCCGACGACCTCGCCAAGATTATTGATGTCGCTGGCGACGCTGTATGATCCGCCGAGGGTTCCGATTCTGCGCAGAGTGCTCGGCGGAGTAAACACAAAGGCATTGTCTTCCCGCCCAGTCACCACGCCCTGATCATTGATGGCAATTGCTTCTGCGGGAGGAACCGTATCGAACAACGCCCGAGCCGGTTGCCCCGGCTCCCATATTACCGCTCGATCGCCGCTGCTGCCGACGATTTGGCCAAGGTCGTTGACGTCGTAAGCCACACTATCGGATTTGTTCGGAAGTCGATCGAGCTCACGCAATTGGCCCGCCTCGAAAACGTATCCTTGCCGTCCCGAAGGCAATGATAATTCGCCCACGATGACGCCGTGATTGTTGATCGAGCGGGGCAAATTGGGAGCAACGCCAATTGTGGGCAATTCCACGATGTCGTATCGCGGTCCGACCGCGTAGCCGGCTGCGGGAATGGCCGCCATTACGACCATGACCATAAACGTCGTCATCAAGTATCTCATGGACGCGACCTCAGTTAACAGAATCGAACTCAGAACAACAGGGAGACTCGGCCACCACGCATGCGAGCATCGATCGTACGATCGAACACCAAACTGAATGGCCTAGAGAGAGTCGCCCACAGGACCGAAGTGCGTGGCGATTATGCCGACGCGGTCGAAATAAGGACGAATCAGCGGCGATAAGAAGGCACTAGCGCCTGCCGAAAGGCATTGCAGAGATTCAAAACCGCGCGGATCGAGTGCCACTTTAACTAGCGAGCCGATCAAAGTCAACCAGGAACAATCGCACGTCTGTTGCGTCCGAAACGAGAGGGTTTGTACGCCAGATACCCCGTACCTGACTGTACTGCCAGTTGACGCCAATTCGATTGGCACCCATGGCACATTCCAACACCGCCGCCGTCGGGCGCGAGAAGCCTGGACTACGGGTGCCTCTGCTTACACCTCATCCAGCATCTCCACCGCATCCCCAAACGTCTTCGGCCGCAGCCCCGCCTTATCCATCAGCGACATATAAAGCCGGCACATCTGGCGATTCGGCTTGCCGGAATAGTCGAGGCATTGGCCGGTTTTGATTCTGCCGCCGCCGCGGCCGACTACGACTACCGGCAGATTCGTCGCGTCGTGGTTGCCCGTGAGCATGCTCGAACAGAACAGCAGCATCGAGTTGTCGAGCGCCGTCCGGTCGCCTTCTTGGATCGCGTCGAGCTTGCGGGCGATGTACGCGACCTGCTGCAG
Organism: Planctomycetota bacterium; assembly: GCA_003576845.1. Classification (GTDB taxonomy): domain Bacteria; phylum Planctomycetota; class Planctomycetia; order Pirellulales; family PLA5; genus PLA5. Next base: position 8,267 of record QEVJ01000136.1, on the reverse strand, counting down.
GAAGAACTGGTTGACCTTCAGCCAGTCGGCCGTGTCCGAGTGCGACAGCAAGTGGTGAATCATGTAGTCGACGCCGAGATTCGGGAACCGCAGCGACGAGTGGTCGTTGTTGAGCTTGAGCGTCGTGATCCGCGTGGTGTCGGTCTGGAAGCCGAGCACCAGAATGTCGCACATCAGCCGCATGTGCTCGCCGATGTCTTGCGGCACGCCGTCCGCCGGGCGGGGAATGTTCGGCTTGTCGAGCGCGGGCCGCCAACCTTGAAGCTCGCCGCGCTGGCCGGCCTTGCTGATCCGCTGCTCCACGTCGCGCACCGAGTCGAGATACTCGTCGAGCTTCCGCTGGTCGGCCGTGCTGATCTTTCGGCGGAGGTCGCCCGCGTCGCCCATCACGGCGTCGAGCACGCTCTTGTCGCCGCGGCCAACTTCGTCCTTGAACAGGCGATCGAACGCGAGGGCTGGATACAACTCCAGCGGCGTCGGCGTCGTCGGCGAACTCCACGAAATGTGCGAGCTATAGAGCATCGAGTAATTCTTATGCACCGACGGGTTCGACTTCTCGCAGGCCAGCACGAGGCTCGGAACCTTGGTCGAGCCGGCGTGATGCTGGGCGACGAGTTGATCGAAGCTGGTCCCGGAACGGATTTCGCCGCCGGACGCGAGCGGCGCGCCGGAGAGGAGATTGCCGGTTTGCGAGCTGTGGATGTTCCCCTTGAGCGCTTCGGCGTTGAACAGCCCGCGGACGTAAACCAGCTTTTCGCGGAAGTCGGCGAGCGGCTCGAGCACTTTGCCGAGTTGCATCTCGCGGCCCGTCCCCTTGGCCCACCATTCGCGGCTGTGGAACCCGTTGCCCGCGAAGAGCACCGCGAGGCGAACCGGAGCTTCGCTGCCATTCGTCGATGTGACGACGGCGGTCCCCTTGGCCGGCTCATCGCCCCAAACGCGGAGCGATTCGAGCCACGGCAGGGCCATCGAAACTCCGAGTCCGCGAAGCATCGTGCGACGAGTGAACTGGTGGGTCAACATGGCGGCTCCTGTGAGGCGGCAAGTTCCGATGGCGTGTCCCAAACATCGCCGAGCGTCGATGCGTCTGCATTGTAGCAACGGCCCGGCCCGCCAGCCAATCGAACGCACGCATCGTAGCGCGGCGGGTGAAAGCTATTGCGGCCGGAGCGTCCGATTATCTGACAAAGTGCCGAAAAACGCAAACCCGTGCCGTTTAGCCGACAGGAGCACACCACGGATTCCCCAGACCGGTTCTTGGCCGCAACCAAAGTCCCGGTTGAGGTCGGCGGTGAGTGGCGGGAAGTCCGTTTATTCCGTTCGATCGCATCGCCGCGCCATTGCCGCCCTGCCTGGGCTAGGGAACGTGTGCGAAGCTGACCAATGCCCGTCCAATTCCGCACGAATTCCGCACGAAACCGCCGCCGCCCCTCGCCAAACGTCCCAATTACCGGCGAAAACGCGGGCCCCCTGGCGACGGCACGCATCTTGCTCAACGCATAGCCACGCGCGATGCGCACGGGAAAATAACGGCGCAGCGCTGGTTCCCTGGACGGCGCCTCGACGCGTCGCCGTCTAACGCGCGATTGACGGGAGTTTGAGCCATCATGGACATCCGCCATTTTCGAGTTCGCGACGCGATGACCCGCGAGCTGGTGTACGTCGACGTTTCCGATACGGTGCTCGAAGCACTCGAACGGATGCGCGCGAATCGCGTGTCGGGCCTGCCCGTAGTCGACGCACAGGGCCATTGCGTCGGCGTGATCTCCACGTCCGACATCCTCGATCTGACCGAAGAACTCGAAGAGGGAATCGCCGCCGCCAGCCGCATCGACGCGCCGTTTCACCAACTGGCCCTTGAGCATCTCGCCGACAGCGACCTCGGCACGCGGCTGGTTAGCGAGGTGATGACGCACGATGTCGTTCAACTTACGCCGGATGCGAGCCTCGCGCAGGCGGCCAGGCTGATGCTCGCCAAACACGTCCACCGCGTCATCGTCGTCGACAAGTCGCGCAGTCTGCAGGGTATCGTATCGACGACCGACATCCTCCGCATGATCGCCAACGGCGCCGAAATGTGACTCCTGCCGGCGCCGGCGCGAGTTCCCCGCGCTACCCCAACATATCCGGATCGTCGACGATCTCGATTAGCTCTGTCCGTGGCGGCGAACTGGCCGGCTGCGTGGGCCGGGCGACGAACACCATCATCGACCGCTCGGAAAGCGTGACCTGGCCCGTCATTGGCGGTCGCGGTCCGGTCATGTCCGGGTAGAAATCCGCGGGACTTGCGGCCGACGTATCGACGAGGAGCCGCCAATCCAGCCGCCGCGCCGCCGTCGGAAATACGAATCGCCGCCGCAGCGTGCCCGAGTGCAACATGACGAGCACGTGGCGCGCAACGTCGCGGTCGACGCCCGCGTCGGTCGGCGCGCCGAGCAACAACTGCAAACTCACATCGCCCGCGTCCCAATCGACGTCCTTGCCCTCCGCGTCGAACCAAGAAGCGTCGGGCAACATCCCCGGCCGCCGCGGGTTGCTGCTGAGAAACCGAGTTCGCCGCACGGCCGGCTGGCCGCGGCGAAACGCAATCAGTTCCCGCACGAAGCGAAACAGATCGGCATTTCGCTCGACCAGCGTCCAATCGAACCAGCTAACCTCGTTGTCCTGGCAATAGGCGTTGTTGTTACCGCGCTGCGTGCGGCGGCATTCGTCGCCGGCCACGATCATCGGCACGCCCTGACTGAACAGCAGCGTGGCGATCGTGTTCTTGATTTGCCGCAGTCGGACCGCTTCGATCTCGCGACGATCCGTCGGCCCTTCGACGCCGTAGTTGCAGCTTAAGTTGTTGTTCTCGCCGTCGCGGTTGCCTTCGCCGTTGGCTTCGTTGTGCTTATCGGCGTAGCTGACCAGGTCGTTGAGCGTGAAGCCGTCGTGCGACGTGACGAAGTTGATGCTGTGGTACGGTTGGCGGCTGCTCGATTCGTACAAGTCGCTCGATCCGGCGAGCCGCGTCGCGACGTCCTTGCGCATGCCGCCGTCGCCGCGCCAATAGCGGCGGACGTCGTCGCGATACCGGCCGTTCCACTCGGCCCACCGCAAATTCGCGAACGAACCGACCTGATACGCTCCCGCGGCGTCCCACGCTTCGGCGATGACTTTCGTATCCGCGAGCATGGGATCTTCCGCGATCATTTCGACGAGCGGCGGACTCGGCAGCAGTTCGCCATTGCGGCCCCGGCTCAAGATCGACGCCAGGTCGAACCGCAGCCCGTCGACGTGGTAGTTGTGTACCCAATGCCGCAGGCAGTGGAAGATCATCTCGCGGCAGATCGGATGATTGCCGTTGATCGTGTTGCCGCAGCCGGAGTAGTTGCGATACCGGCTGCCGCCGTTAGCCAGCATGTAATAGACGCGGTTTTCGAGGCCCTTGAAGCTGAGCGTCGGGCCAAGCTCGTTGCCTTCGCACGTATGGTTGAACACCACGTCGAGGATGACCTCGATTCCCGCCGCGTGCAGCGCCCGAACCATCTGTTTGAACTCGTTGACCTGGCAGCCGGGCGCGTCGCCGGCGGCGTATCCGCGATGCGGCGCAAAGAACGCCAGCGGGTCGTAGCCCCAGTAGTTCGTTCGCAAAAACGGAGCGCCGGCGCCCGGCGTATTCGTCGGGAAGTCGTGGACCGGCATCAGTTCGACCGCCGTCACCCCGAGCGATTTGAGATACGGGATCTTCTCGATCACGCCCAGGTACGTGCCCGGATGCTCGACGCCGCTCGACGGATGTTGCGTGAATCCGCGGACGTGCATCTCGTAGATCACGGTTTCGGCGAGCGGACGCCGCACGTGCCGGTCGCCGGCCCAATCGAACAAATCGTCGACTACCACGCACTTCGGCGGGCGAATGATGCCATCCTTCGAAGCCAGAAAATCGCCGGCGAGCGCTTTGGCATACGGGTCGATTAGCCGCGCTTTGCCGTTGAACCGCTGGCCGCGCTCCGGGTCCCACGGACCGTCGGCTTGGAAGTGATAGAGTTGGCCCGCGTCGATGCCGGGCACGAAAATGCTCCAGATGTCGCCCCAACGATCGTTGTCGCGGTCGAAGCGAATGATTTCGACCGGATCGGGGTCCTCGACGCGGTCGTAGAGCAACACCCGCATTTCCCTGGCCGAGCGACTGAATACGCGGAACTGTACGCCGCCGTCCAAGAGCACGGCGCCGTAAGTCAGCGGATAGGTGAATTGCAGGGCCGGATGAACGTGCGGCATCAGCATCATACGTCGTCGCTTCCTCGGGTCATGGGTGTCGTTGTCCGTGGCGGCACGCAATAGCCTACCACAGACTTAAATCCATGCCAGGAAACAACATACGGAAATCGGGACATTACGTTTGGGCAAGTCCGACCGGTCGGTGAACACGCAACGCCGAGCAAAAAACTACCGGCTGAAACCGGCCCAATCGAGGGTGCTCGTGCGTGGTCGTTTCGGCCTCCTGCGCCGGTTCCGCGCGCCTGTCCGCCGCGCAATTTCCGCCGCGCCTTAGTTTAGCACGAACAAGGCATAAGAGATGCCCCCGCGATGTAAACGCCGCCTATTCGCGACAACCGGCACGCGAGGCGCCGTAGCGGAAGTTGCGAAGACTTCCGAGACTCGCGCCTCTCTCCTTAACCCCCGGGAAGTCTTGGCGACTTCCGCTACGTTCGCGATTGGCGCCTCTATCCCCAGAGCAGTTCGCCGCGCTGCCGCGCCACGCTGGAACGCCCCTCATCCGGCAACACGAGCTTCATTCCCGGCGCGATGGCGTCGATGTCGCCGCCAAGTTGTTCCGCGTTGAGTTCCAGAATTTCCCGCCATCGCGACACGCGGCCCAACTCGCGGCGGGCGATGTCGTAGAGCGTCTCGCCGCGGGCCACCGTGTAGATGCGGGTCGCAATCGCGCGATCGCCGGCGTCGCCTCGCGTACCTGCGCTCTCGGCGGGTTCATCGACCGGCTGCCGGTCGATCGCCGCCACGCTTTCGCGGGAGTTGGTTGCCGGAATGAGCCGCGCGAACTCGCGCTCCAGCACAGCTCGTGGCGGAATCAAGACTTCGCCGCCGGGAGTCAAGGCGACATCGTCCGCGATTTCGACCCCGTTGTACGCCATCAGCGCCGCGGCAAGTCGCGCATCTTCGTATTGGGCCTTGGCGATCAAAGCCGGCGTGTCGCCATCGGCCGTGACGTACGTTCGGCTTCGCGGCGTTTCGACCGCCGCGGCGCGGGGCGTCGTCGGAGCTCGCGCGCTCGTTTCCGATCGAGCATGCGGTCGGGGACTCGCTTCGACGACGGCATTCGCGGGATCGGCTTTGACCGGCTCCTCCATCGCTGCCGTCGCCGCGGGCTGGTCGATCGAACGCGCGTGCGGATCATCGTTCGGGCGATCTTCGACCGCGTCGGCGACGACGTTGGGCCTCGGCTCGTCGCGGAACGGAGTTTCATCCGCGTACCGTCCGTACTTTCCGTACTTGTTGTCCCCGGTCGAGGCGCCGTTGGCAGCAACCGTTTGCCCCTCGGCAGTGTGCGGAGTCTCCTCTGCGTGCAGCGGATCGGTCGAAGCGTTGCTCGCTTCGTTTGCGCTCGAAACCCGAGTCGCCGCGCCGCCTGGGTCTTCCCCTAGGTTACGCCGCGGAAGATACGACGGGTTCGGAGGCGCCAAGTCGTGTCGCGCTGCGTCGCCCGCGTAAACCGGTTCCGGATGTCCCAACGACGTGCCTGGTGCCGCCGCGTTCGCGTCGTCCCTTGCCGTGGCCGTGACGACGGTCGGCGGCGGATTCGGTGGCGCGCCGTTTCCTTCGGCGTTTCGATCGGTGTCGTCGGCATCGGCCGTACTCGTTTGCCGTTCGTCCGGCGCGTTGATTTTGCTGACAAACACGTAGCCCAGAACCACCACGAGCACCGCCAGCACGGCCATGCCAATCCGCACTTCGCGCCGCAGCATCAAGTTCTCGAGCGGGTTCGCGCCGCTCGTGCCGGCAATTGCTCGCTCGCCGACCGGCCTAGCAGAGGGCTTGTTGCCGGCCCCAGCGTCGGCTTCGGGCTCCTGCGTCTTGCGCTGTTTCCCTGACTTCTCGTCCATGAGAGAATCCTCGTCAAACATCGCGCCTCATCGAGCGCCGAAGTCGCAACGGCAATGTCTATTATCGGCGTTTTCGGCCCCGCCGCGCCACGGCATCGGTCGGCGGCAACGGCGCATCCTCGCCAAGCGCCACCCGCTCTCCCACCCGCATCTTCGCGCTCCGCGCTCGCGGATTTCGGGTTAGTTCCTCTTCCCCGGCGACGATCGGCTTGCGGGTAAGTTCCTTAAGCCGCGGGTCGCCGCGAAACGCCTCCTTCACCCGCCGGTCTTCCAGCGAGTGAAAGCTGATTACCGCGAACCGGCCGCCGATGGCGAGCAAGTCGGGCGTCCGGCGGAGGGCGATTTCCAACGACTTAAGCTCCTGGTTTACCGCAATTCGCAGCGCCTGAAACGTTCGCGTCGCCGGGTCGATTCGGTCCCGCCGCGCCGACGCAGGGTAGCAACTACGTACCAAATCGGCCAGTTCAATTGCCGTGTGGACGGGCTGCGTCGTGCGCCGCTCGACGATTTTTCGGGCGATCCGCCGGCTCAGCCGCTCTTCGCCCAACTCGTAGATCAGGTTCGCCAGGTGGTCTTCATGCAGTCTTGCTAGCAGCCGCCACGCCGGTTCCCCTTCCTCCACGTCGAATCGCAGGTCGAGCGGGCCTTCCGAATTGAAACTGAACCCCCGTTCGCGGTCCGCCAGTTGGTCGCTCGATAAGCCGAGGTCCAGAAGGACGCCGTCGACCTTCGCGATCCCCAGCATGTCGAGCACTTCGGCCAAGTCGCAAAAGTTCGCCTGCGCGAACCGAATCGGCAGCCCCGCCAGAGCCTTCGATGCGCGCGCGATCGCCGCTGGGTCCCGGTCGAGGGCGATGACTTGGCCGCCGGGTTGCACGCGCTCGGCAATCGCCCGCGCATGCCCACCCGCGCCGAGCGTTCCATCGACGAAGACCTGGCCTATCTGCGGTCGCAGCCAGCCGAGCGCCTCGGACAGGAGGACCGAAACGTGAATTGCCGGATCGCTATCGTTTTGGGCGTCGGCCAAGATTCCGCACCAACGAGTCAATGTAGCCATCGCGCCCCGCGTGATGGCCTGCGCGCGAATGAGGAATAAGCGCAATCGAACGCCCGTCGCGAGCCCGCAAGCACGCCCATCCGCGCAAAAAACCCGCCCTGCACGATTCCATTCGCCAGGGCGGTTGAGACGCCGGCGGCAACGCGCGGTGATTCGCGTTGTCGCGGTTCGCGTCTAGCTACCTTCGTGGCAACTAGCGCCTATCTCGCGTCGGGCTCGAAGACCCGCGTCATTCGAGCCGGAGTATTGGCCAGTGGCCATGCGCCAAACACCCGCGCCTGCGAGGACTGCGACGAACCGAACGGACGGACGACTCCTCGATTCCACGGCGTCATTGTACCCGGTTTGGCCCAACATTTCTCGGCTTGGGACCATTTTCCAGACGCCGCACGTCGAACCCCAAACATAGCCGTATTCGTCAGGGGGTCAACGTGGAAATCCGCGAATTGCGGGCAGCGTCGCAAGCTGCTTTTGGGCTTGGATTTAGCACGATTTGGCCGGTTCCTGGATGCCGCGAGACCCTACTTCCGGACGGGTCGTTCAGCCCGCCACCGGCATCCGCTGGAAGTCGACCAACCTGGCCGAATAGCCCCCGGCGCGCAATCGGTCAACGCAGGCCACAGCTTGGGACCGCCGCGAATAGACGCCGAATCGCCGCCAGGCTCCGGTCGGCGAACCTCGAAATTGCACGCGAACGTGCCGCGCTACGCCGATTGGAATCACCGTCGGCGCGATCAATTCTTGGGCTGCCTCGTTCTTGCGATCCATGATCTCGGGCCTCCTTGCCCATCTTCTCGTCGTGCTTCGTGGCGCCGAAGCGCGCATCCTTGCGCCACGCCGCGTATTTCCAAGCATCATCGAGTCCCGCGCCGGCGGAGGTTTACAAAATCGAGCCAAGTCGCTCAAGACACAAAAACCACTGGACCGCGCCGCGCCGCAGCGACACACTAACGGCAACACTCACACGCCGGGACCTCGTGCTCCTCTGTGCTCCGCCTCTGTGGCCTCTGTAATACAAACCTGTGAAATCTTGTTTTCTTAGCAAGATTTTTAAGCTGCCAGCGCGTAAAGGTTTAGCTGGCGGAGTTTTAAGGCGGTACTCA
>QEVJ01000278.1 GCA_003576845.1 Planctomycetota bacterium | reverse complement strand
CCTCCGTAAACCGCGCACCAAAAACCGAAAAATGGAACAAAAACACCTCCAGTCACCAACACCAATCAGGCCAAAAACACGCCGATTTTGCGCGGCCCAGGTATATGGTGCTTCGCGCGCTCTTTGCGGTCGTGCCGTGACGCCGGTAGAACTAAAGGTCAAGGGGGGCGGGCCCACGGATACCGGAACGCAAGCGAGTTGCATTTCTCGAAGTCGGCTTGCCGCCCTTCGATCCACGGCCCGACCGACCAGCGCAGCCATTGCAGATACCGGTGCCGGGCGAAGTCGTGACGTCGGCCGATTCGGCACGTCGCGCGAACGATTGCGGGGGCAATCGCCGATTGCCAACGTTTGACGCACAGCGGCTCGACCTGCCGGACATCGCGGCTCTCCCCGCCGGACGGTTGACGCACGAGCAAACTGCGACCTGCCAGAAATCGCGGGACGATAGCGCGGAGATGGCGGCGGTTCGGCAACTGCGTGCCGGCGGGTGAAGTTCTGGACGACCGGGGTGCCAAGATCGTCCAAATAGCAATTGCGGAGTGCGTTGTGCTCGACCTATGGATTGCGGTACCGATGCAGGCGAACCCGTCTGGGTGGGGTGAGCCTCAAAAGAACGTACCGCTCGACGAATCGAAACGGTGCAGCTGAGTTCGCCACGTCGGCTCCCCGACCGATTTTGGCATCCTGGAAAAACCTGATGGACATTCGATTTCATTCATGCACAGCGCGAATGCCATAACGGTATTGCACGAAGGCCGACAGCGCATGCTGCACGTAGTCGATTCGCACTTCTGTTGACCGCCGAACTGCGTTGGGCCCTTGTTGGTGGACACCGTGCGGATCACGCGGCATGGCGCCGACATAGGGCCCATCCTCGACCTGAGCGTCAAGCAGGAAACTCATGCCGGCATCGATCGCGGTCTCAATGCGCCGTTGCAAGTCTACAGGCGGGCGGGGTAAGCACCGTACGGTTGCCAACAAACCTTCCAGTCTTGTCGCGGTAGGCGTTGTCCGGCGATCCGGCGTGAACCAGCCTCGCCCCGGCCGATCGCCGCCGCAGGATCGTTGTTCGTGCAGCATACTTTCGCAAATCTGCACGATGTGGCGCATGAGCATCCAGTGCTCGGATGTCCGCGACTGCGATCCGGCGAAGAATTCGCACGTTGCCAACATCGCCCAATGATCGGCCTCGACGGGGAAGCAATGCTGGCGCCGGGTCGCGAGAAACTCGAGTGCCTGTTGCGCCGCTCGCGTCCAGCCCGGATTGGAAGTGCTGCGGCCGGCAAGAACCAAACCGAGAGCCGCTTCTCCCGGGTAATACAGCGACGTCCATTCGTCCAAACGCCGCCCCGCGATAGGGTCGAATTTGCTGTAGAACTCACCCGAGGGCTTTTGCAAGTAGAGAAGAAACTCCGCCAACCCCGCGAGTTCGTCGCGGATCGCGAGCGCCGGGTCCAGCTCGCAAGCCAGGGCAAGCGCCGCGAGCGCGAGACCGGTTGCGCCCAATTTGCACTGCACAACGCGTTTGCCGCCTTCGATGTCCGGTCGCGAGTGTACGGCAATGCCCCGCCCATCGATCGGCGCGATCGAGTCTCTCAAGAAACCGATAGCGCGTCGCACCGTCTCTCGCGCGGCCGGATCGTCGAACGACCGACAATACCGAACCAGGGCGTAGACGCATCCGGCATGGCGCACGAGGTTGTATCGCGGCTCGACGACGATTGAGTCGTCGAGATTGACGCGGTATACGAATTGGCCACGCTCGTCGCAGTTCCGCGTCAGGTATCCCGCCGCCGCACGGATTGCGGCGTCGAGTCGCGCTAACGGAATCATTCGTTCGCCTCGAACGGCGCCGGAACGGCCACCCGGCGAACGACGCGCGCGTCGGCCGCAAGCCGTCGCACCTGCGGCATCTCTATCTCGCCGTGGATTTGCTCCAACGCGATGTCCGTCGTGTGCGGCCGCATTCGACGCATTCGCCGGGCGCCGAGCCCCGTCGCGTCCTCTCGGACCGGCGGTACGCGGAAATGATCGGCCTGCATCACCGCGTCGACGAGCGCCGCCGGGGCTTGCGGAGGCGACGGCGCCGCGAGGTCGAGGGCGTGGACGACTCCGGTTCGGTAGGAGGAGACGAGCAGGCGTTGGCTGTTGTCGAAGGCCAGGCCGGTGATGT
>QEVJ01000135.1 GCA_003576845.1 Planctomycetota bacterium | reverse complement strand
TGTTGCACCGCTGACATGACGTGATTGAATCGAACGGCCGGCTCATTGTGAGCCGGCCGTTTTTGCTGGCGGGTGTCGGGAGATGGTGGAGGGTCGGTCTCGATCGACGCCGTCGATCGACGCCGTCGCGTGCATTGCCCCCGGTGTGTTCACCGGGGGCTAAATGGGATTTGCGGTTGCAGGGAGTTCGGGATGCTTGCCGGCCGCGTGCATTTCTTGCCCGACGCCGTTGAGCCGGTCGAGCTTCGCGGCGGCGCCGCGATCGCCATCGACGTGTTGCGGGCGACGACGACGATTTGCTACGCCCTTGCTTCCGGCGCTCGGGAAGTGCGGCCGTGCCTGGAAGTGGACGATGCCCGGCGGCTGGCGGAGTCGCTCGGCCGCGGCCCGTGCGTGCTCGGCGGCGAGCGGGGCGGCGTGCGGATCGACGGGTTCGACTGCGGCAACTCGCCCGCCGAATTCACGAGCGAGCGCGTGGCCGGCAAGACACTCGTATTCACGACGACGAACGGCACCCGAGCGATCGCCGCGTGCCTCTCGGCCGAGCGGGCGCTGCTCGCGGCAATGTGCAACGTATCCGCCGTCTGCCGCGAGGTCCGCCGCTGGCCGGGCCCGCTCGACATCGTGTGCGCCGGCACGAACGGTTCGCCCACGCGCGAGGACGTGTTGGCGGCGGGGGCGATCGTCGACCGGCTTTCCTCCGGCCCCGAGCAGATGTGGCAGTGGTCCGACGAAGCCCTGCTCGCCCGCGACGCTTGGCGGGGCGTGGCGTTTGCCGCCGACTTTCCGGCGAGCGTGGTAGCCGCCCTGCGCGAGAGCCGCGGGGGAAGCAACCTGGTCGAACTCGGCTACCACGCGGATATCGTCGCCGCCGCCCGAGTCGACGCGCTCGACGTCGTGCCCATGGTGCTTGCGGAAGGGGACGCCGTCCGCATCGTCGTTCGCCCCACGCCGCCGTCCGCCTGATTGCGAGCCGCGGGGTACGCTATACTTGCTCGAAAGTTCCAGCGGCGCGGAAAACTCGTCGCCGTTGGCCCGTTCTGCCCTCGCCGCGGAGTGCCGCGTCCGTGAAGATCCAGCAGTTCCTCGAACATCACGGCATCGTCGGCAATCCGTTCGCCGAGGAGGACGCGCAGAGCGACCCGGTGTTCAAGGAGCACTGCATCGCCAGCGCGTATCATCCGACGTGGGACAAGATCTATGGCGACCCCCGCGAGCCCGCCACCGCCGTCGTCTTCGGCGAAAAAGGCTCGGGCAAGACGGCCATCCGCCTGCAAATCGCCCGGCATCTCGGGCAGTACAACGCCGACCATCCCGGCGAGCGGGCGTTCATCATCGAGTACGACGATTTCAACCCGTTCCTCGACCGCTTCGCCGAGCGGCTCTCTGCGCGCCGCCGCCGACCCGACCGGGTGCTGGCCGAGTGGAAGCTGTGGGACCACATGGACGCGATCCTGATGCTCGGCGTGACCGGGCTGGTCGATCGCGTGCTCAAGGTGAAGCAGCCCAGCGGCGAGGGCATCGGCGACGTGAGCGACGAGAACATCCGCCGGCTCGATCGGCATCAGGCCCGCGACCTGTTGGTGCTGGCCGCGTGCTACGATCATTCGTCGGCCGAAACGTTCAAGGGGCGGTGGCACCGGTTGCGGCGGCGGCTCGGGTTCTGGCCTATCAAGGCGTGGGGCGACGCGGCGCTCGGTCTGGCGGTGACGCTCGCGACGCTGTTTCTCGTCAGCAAGCAAGACGATCCGTGGGCCTGGCTCGCGGCGCCGTGGCCGTGGCTGGTCATCGCGGGCGGTTGGCTGCCCCGGTTGTGGAAAATGTGGCGGCGGTTTTGGATTGCCCGCGGCATCGCCAACCACGTCCGCATCGGCAACCACGCGGTCGGCCAGTTGCGGCAGATCCTGATGAACTTCAGCGAGAGCGAACTTGCCGGTCAGCCGCTGCCCAACAAGGACCGCACCGACGACCGCTTCGAGATGCTCGCCAAGTTTCAGGGCCTGCTCCGCACGCTCGGCTTCGCGGGCATCGTGGTGCTCGTCGATCGCCTCGACGAGCCGCACCTCATCAACGGCTCGGCCGAGCAAATGCGGGCATTGCTCTGGCCGATGCTCGACAACAAGTTCTTGAAGCAGCCCGGCATCGGGTTCAAGCTGCTCTTGCCGATCGAGTTGCAGCCCTACGTGGACCGCGAAGACCGCGAGTTCTACCAGCGGGCGCGGCTCGACAAGCAGAACATGATTCCGTCGCTGGAATGGACGGGCGAGGCGCTGTACGACGTGGCGAATTCGCGGTTGCGGGCTTGCGCCGCGAAAGGCGCGACGCCGACGCTCGCCGATCTTTTCGACCCATCGGTCAACGAGCGCCGGCTGATCGACGCTCTCCGCACCCTCCGCGTGCCGAGGCATCTCTTCAAGTTCATGTACCGCGCGTTCGTCGCCCATTGCAACGCCCACACCGACGACCGGCCCGTGTGGAAGATCTCCAGCGAGTTGTTCGAGTCGACGCTGGCGCTCTATCGGCGGGAGCAGGATGCGTTCGACCGTGGATTGCGCGCCGGGTAATCAACGTAGGGTGCGTCGAGCGATAGCGAGGCCCACCGCCGCCAGTGTCCGCAGACCAAATCCCGGTGGGCGTGCGCCGCGCAAAATCGCGATTCGGTTGCGAAAACTTTCGCGGATTGTTGGCCCGGGAAGACCGCTTTGAGAGTTTTCACGCGGCCAAACTGCACGCTACAATCAAGTTTTGTCCCGCATGGGCAGATAGCACGCTCGGGCTTGGCCGAGCTTTCGTAAGCGGTGGATGGTGTGAATATGACGCGGCTTCGACTTGGGTTCGCGCTTTGTGCGTGTGTGGCGTTGTGTGTTTTGTCGCTGCCGGTGACGCCCGCGGCCGATGCGCCGCAGACGGGCGACGCGGCCGTCAAGAATAATGACGACGCGGCCAAGCGGCTGGCGATCTTGTTTCTCGGCGACCGCGGGCATCACGAACCGGCCAAGCGGGCCGCGTCGATTACGTCGGTCCTGCAGATGCGCGGCATCGACGTGACGTACACCGACGACGTCAAGCAACTCAACAAAGACAACCTCGCCAAGTACGACGGCGTGCTCATCTATCGCGACAGCGGCGAACTGCCGGCGGAAAACGAAACGGCCCTCGTCGAGTATCTCGAAAGCGGCAAAGGCGTCATTCCGCTGCACTGCGCTTCGCACACGTTTCGCAACAGCCGCAAGTACACCGAGCTCGTCGGCGGGCGGTTCTGGAAGCACGAGACGGGCGTGTTCCGCGCGCGGATCGTCGACGCGCAGCATCCGGCCATGCGCGGCGTGAAGAGCTTCGAGACGTGGGACGAAACTTACATGCACAATGAGCTGGGGCGCGACATCCGCGTGCTGATGTGTCGCGCGCGCGATGACGGCGGCTATGAACCGTGGACCTGGGTCCGCGAGCAGGGCAAGGGCCGCGTCTATTACACCGCCAGCGGGCACGACGACCGTACGTGGCGCGATCCGGGCTTTCATCAGTTGCTCGAATCGGGCATCCGCTGGGCGTGCGGCGTGCTCAATGACGATCTGCCGCCGACCGCGTTTCAAGACGCGGCCGAGGGCTTGCCGAACTACGTGGCCGGCGAGCGCTGGGGCACCGAAGCCGACCGCGTGATGAAAATGCCCAAGCCGCTCGATCCGGCCGCGTCGATGAAGCACATGCACGTGCCGGAGGGTTTCCGCGTCGAGCTGTTCGCCGCCGAGCCGGACATCGTCAAGCCGATCGCGATGAACTTCGACCATCGCGGGCGGTTGTGGGTGATCGAGAGCGTCGACTATCCGAACCGGCTGTTGCGCGATCCGCACGAGAACGGCAACGACCAGATCAAGATTTGCGAAGACACCGACGGCGACGGCAAGGCCGACAAGTTCACGGTATTCTGCGACAAGCTGAACATCCCGACGAGCATCTTGCCGTACAAGGACGGGGCGCTCGTCGTGCTCGCGCCGTACATCCTGCACCTGCGCGATACCGACGGCGACGGCAAGTGCGACAAGCGGGAGATCGTCATCAGCGGTTTCGGCCGCGGCGATACGCATGCCGTCGCGTCGAACTTGCATTACGGCCTGGACAACTGGATTTGGGCGGTCTGCGGCTATAGTGGCGGGCGAGCGCGGCAGGGTGAGGACGGCAAGACGCTTTCCCAACGCTTCGGACAGTGCGTGTTCCGCTTCAAGCCGGACGGTTCGGCGTTCGAGGTCATCACGCCGACGAGCAACAACACCTGGGGCCTGGGCATCAGCGAAAACGGCGACGTGTTTGCGTCGACGGCCAACAACCAGCACAGCGTCTACGTCGCTCTGCCGAACCGGTTGTACGAAAACGTCCGCGGGTGGCACGGCGTCGGCTCGGCGGGCATTGCCGACCACGACAAGTTCCATCCGATCACGCCCGACGTGCGGCAGATGGACCACCACGGCAAGTTCACGGCGGCGTCGGGGCACGAGTTGTATACGGCCCGGCAGTTTCCCGAGGAGTATTGGAACCGCGCCGCGTTCGTCTGCGAGCCAACGGGGCACTTGATTCACCTCAATTGGCTCGTTCCGCAGGGCAGCGGGTTCGTGTCGCGTGATGGGTACAACTTCTTTGCCAGCACCGACCCGTGGACGTCGCCGGTCGTGGCCCAAGTCGGCCCCGACGGTGCGCTGTGGATTAGCGATTGGTACAACTACATCATCCAGCACAACCCCACGCCGAGAGGATTTCGCACGGGGCAAGGAGCGGCGTATGAGACGACGCTGCGCGATAAGAAGCACGGGCGGATTTATCGCGTTGTCTACGGCGACGCGAAACCGAGCACGAAGACGCTGGCGGACGCGACTGCGAAAGAACTCGTCGCGGCGCTTAGTGATGACAATCTGTTTTGGCGGCTTCAGGCACAAAGATTACTAGTTGAGAGAGGCAGCGGGGCAAGTCCCGATGACGTACTGGCGGCGTTTCCCGAAACATTACTCCGGGATCCCGCAATACCGGCGCAATCGGCTCATGCTGCGTCCGTAGCGCTTTCGCTCGGTAATGGCGGGGCTGACAAAGGGCCGATCGGCGATACCTTTCTCGATGCCAACGCCGCAACGCGCACAGTCCTGCTCGACATGCTCCCGGCGGTCGAAAACGTATTGCAAGGAATCTGCAATAGTCGAGTCCTCTTCGATGAACACCCGCGCGTACGTCGCGCTGCACTGTTGGCGATTGCAAGAATGCCTGTGCATAAGGACTTAAACACTGACCTAGTGAGCGGCCAGTTATGTGAGTTATTCGAGCGACGCCTCCTTACGGATCGGTGGCTCGTCGATGCGGCAACAGCGGCAGCATCGCGTCATTCAACCGCATTTCTGAGTGCAGCCGCGAAACAAAAACCAGGGGAGGACGTCGCCGAAGTGTTCGTCCCGCTAGTCCGCGTGGTAGCGGAACACGAAGCGCGCGGCGGCGACATTGATTCGCTAAAGTCGATCGTCGCAGCTCTGCAGACGGCAACGCCGTCAGTGGCCGAGGCGACGATTGCTGGCTTCTCGAAGGGCTGGCCGAGTGATCGGAAAGTCGAGATTACGCCGCCGCTGGCCGATTCGCTGACAACCGTGTTGGCGAAGGTCTCTCCCGCTTCGCAACTTGAGCTCGTTGCGCTTGCCAACCGCTGGGGCGCTTCGGAGCGTTTCGCCGAGTTGACGAAGAGGCTCACCGAAACGCTCGCCAAGCAGGTGGCCGACGACGAAGTGAGCGACGAGCTTCGCGTGCAATCGGCGAAGCAGTTGATTGCTACCGGCGATGCGGCCGCGCTTGACGGCGTTCTGGCCGCGATTACGCCGCGAAGTTCGCCGGAACTTGCCGGCGGATTGCTCGATGCGCTGGCGGAAGGGAAGTCGGACGCGATCGGGGCGGCGATCGTCGCGCGGATCGGCGAGTTTTCGCCATCGGCGCGGCGGGCGGCGCTCGCCGTACTGTTGCGGCGCAAGCCCTGGTCGATGGCGTTGCTCGACGCGGTCGAGGCCAAGAAACTCGCCCTTGACGAACTGGCCCTCGATCAGCGACAGCAGCTCGCCTCGCATCCCGACAAGGAACTGGCCGAACGGGCCGCAAAGCTGCTCGCATCCGGCGGCGGGTTGCCCAATCCCGACCGGCAAAAGGTGATCGACAAGTTTGCCGATGTCCTCAAGCAAACCGGCGACGCTACGGCGGGCAAAAAACTGTTCGTCGACAACTGCGCGAAGTGCCACAAGCACGGCGGCGAAGGAGCGACGATCGGACCCGACCTCACCGGCATGGCGGCGCATCCCAAGAGCGAGACGATCATCCACATCCTCGACCCGAACCGCAACGTCGAAGGCAATTTCCGCCAGCATCAAGTCGTCACGCTCGACGGCGAAGTGCTCAGTGGCCTCTTGGCCGGCGAAACGCGGACCGCCGTCGAGCTCGTCGACTCCGAGGCCAAGCGGCACGTCGTGCTGCGCGAGGACATCGACCAGATGAAGGCCTCGCAGATGTCGCTCATGCCGGAAGGGTTCGAGAAGCTCGGCGAGGCGGGCGTGCGCGATTTGCTCGAATTCCTCGCGGCCCGGGGCAAATACTTCCCGCTCCCGCTGGCCAAGGCGGCGAACGTGGTCAGCACGCGCGGCGGCATGTTCCAGGGCGAGCGGCTCGACTACGAAAAGCTCGTGTTCAGCACGTGGGGGCAACAGGTGGCGAACGGCATTCCGTTCCAGATTATCGACCCGCTGGGCGACCGCGTGCCGAACGCGATCGTGCTGTACGGCCCGCGGCACGCCGTAACGCGACAATACCCAAAGAGCGTCGTCGCGCCCTGCAACGCCAAGGCCAAGGCGATTCACTTGCTCTCCGGCGTCTCGGGCTGGGGCTTTCCCTACGACCGCCGCGAAACCGTCTCGATGATCGTGCGGCTGCACTATGCCGACGGCCAGACCGAGGATCACGAGCTGGTCAACGGCAAACACTTCGCCGATTTCTCGGGCGCGACGGACGTGGACGAATCGAAGCGGGCGTTTCGTCTTCGCGGGCAGCAGATTCGGCACGTGACGATTTCGCCCAAGCGCGACGAGGTGATTTCTCAAGTCGAGTTCATCAAAGGCGACGATCAGACGGCTCCGGTCGTGATGGCCGTGACGGTGGAAGGACCGTGAAGCCGGGGGGGCAGGGTTCGGGGGCCAGGGGTCGGGGGATTTTTTGCGATGAGTGGGCGCCGCCGCGATCGCCGATACAATGAATTCGCGGTGGCCGGCGGTCCGCCAGTACGAATTAACCCATTGTTGAACGGCCTCGCGCCGTTACAACGCATTTCGACTGGCGGACCGGCGGCCACCTGCTTCTTTTCGGCCGCGTGTCTGGCGGTCGTCTTCGCCTCGGCGTGCGTCGGGGTGCTGTGTGGCCAAGCTCCCAAGCCGGCTCCGGCCCCAACCGCGGATCCGGTGCTTGAATCCGAGCCGGACGTCGAGATTGTCGACGAGCGAGCCGCAGAACCGCCGATCGACGACGACGCCCGCGAGCACTGGTCGTTTCGCGCGCTCGTGCGGCCGGCGTTCCCCGACGTGGCCGATCGCGCGTGGACGCGCTGCGGTCTCGATCGGTTCGTGCTCTTTAAGCTCGAAGCAATCGAACTGCGCCCGACGCCCGAGGCGGATCGCACAGCGCTGGTGCGGCGGGTGTATTTCGATCTCACCGGGCTGCCGCCGCAGTCGGAGGAAGTCGCCGCGTTCTTGGCGGACGACTCGCCAGACGCTTACGAGCGGCTGGTCGATCGGTTGCTCGCTTCGCCCGCGCACGGCGAGAAGATGGCCCAGCATTGGCTGGATCTCGCGCGATTTGCGGAGACGGACGGCTTCGAGCACGACCTGGTGCGGAAAAATGCCTGGCGATATCGCGATTGGGTGATCGACGCGCTCAACGCCGATATGACTTACGACCGCTTCGTCGCGCTGCAACTGGCGGGCGATGAAATCGAGCCGGGCAACGAGCAGGCGGCGATCGCAACGGGTTTCTGCGTCGCCGGACCGGACATGCCCGACATCAACTCGCAGCAAGAGCGCCGGCACAACGTGCTCAACGACGTGGCATCGACGGTCGGCAGCGTGTTTCTCGCGTTGCAGATGGGTTGTGCGCAGTGCCACGATCACAAGTACGACCCCATCAGCCAGCGGGATTTCTACCGCCTGCGGGCGTGTTTCGAGTCGGCGGTGAAGTTCGAGAAGAACAAGCCGAACGACATGATGCGGGCGCTGGAAAAGCCGATGATGACGCACGTAGCGGTGCGGGGCGATTTTCGCCGCCGCGGGGCAATCGCGCCGCCGGCCGTGCCGCGGATCGCCGATCTTTGGCACACGTCCCTGCCCGCGCCGGACGCGAAAACGTCTCCGCCGAAGAGTACGCGCGTCGCGTTCGCCGAGTGGCTCGCGCGGGCGGATCATCCGCTCACCTGGCGCGTGATCGCAAATCGCCTTTGGCAGCAGCATTTCGGCACGGGGTTGTCGCAGACGCCGAGCGATTTCGGCATCATGGGCGATGAGCCGGAGCATCTGGCACTGCTCGATTGGCTGGCGACGGAGTTGCCCGCGCGCGGCGGAAGCCTCAAGTCGTTGCGGCGGCTGATCGCGACGAGCGCGACGTATCGGCAAGCAAGCCGGTTGTCGACGCCGACTTGGAGCGATGCCGAACGCACCGCCGCAAAGCAAGCGTGGAATGCCGGACTTGCGGCGGACGCGGCGAACCGGCTGTGGTGGAAGTATCCGCGGCGGCGACTCGACGGCGAAGCGCTCCGCGATGCCATGCTCTCGGCGGCCGGCGTGTTGAACGCGCGCCGCGGCGGCCCCGGCATCATGCAGCCGCTGCCGGAGGAAGTCGCGCGGACGTTGCTCGCGAATCAGTGGAAAGTCGACGCCGACGAGGCAAACCACTATCGCCGGAGCATTTACCTGTTCGCGCGGCGGAATCTGCGCGATCCGCTGTTCGACGTGTTCGATCGACCGGATGCGAACGCGAGCTGCCCGGTGCGGAATCGGTCGACGACGGCGCCGCAGGCGCTGGAGTTGTTCAACTCGAAGTTCGCGCTGGAGATGGCGCGGCGCATGGCGGGACGGGTACTCGCGGGGCGGAGCTACGAGCCGAGCTCCGTGCAGGACGCGATCGCCGCGGCGTATGCAATCGCGTTTTCGCGGCGGCCGACGCGCGAGGAAATCGCCTCGGGCGTTGAGTTCCTGCGCGAACAAGCGGAAGCGCTCAGGGCCGCCGATGGCCCGCTAGCGCTGCCGGCGCCGATGCCCCAGGAAATGCCTCGCGAAGAAGGGGCGGCTTTCGTCGATTTCTGCTTAGCGCTGTCGAACGCGAGCGAGTTCTTGTATCTCGACTGATTCGCGCGAACCCCGCGGGGGGCGGCGGGGTTAGATTGCTGGTCGGGCGCGGAATCGGCTTGGGTCGGCGCGTCGGTCGCTCGTGTTCGGTGGCCGTGTAACGTGCTTTGGGGAGCCGCCATTTCCCGTGGGCGCCGTGGCGATTGTGCGAACGCCCGCGCTGGCCAGCGGTGGTCCGTAAATCGCGACGTAGATTTGCCGAGGTATTCGCGGAAATTGCTTGCGTCGCATTTTCGCGAACTGTGGAACCTACGCCGCCGCTGGGGCGACTAATCCGCAATTCGCGTTGTCCGGTTCCGCGTTGCGGGGGACAATGGGGGTGTGGGCCGCGATTTGGGGAATCGCGGGGCACGAACTCGACGAATGGGATGACGGTCGCCGAGCACCCGGGGCAAATTCCAACGAGAAAGGCGTTCCTCTATGGAAAACGACCGACGGCCTGGCACGCCGGTATTGCGCCGCAAACTCGATCGACCGACGGACGATGGCCCACCGCTGGGCCGGCTATTGACGCTGGCGGCCGCGGGAGCGTTCGCCGTGGGCGCGGTCGGAGTGTTGATCGCCGCGGCGGTTCCCGGCGTTGATTTGTTCGGCATCTACGCTCGACGCGACAAGGTGGCCGAAGGGGAACCGCGCTCGACGGCGCCCTCCGCGAGACCGGCGCCTGGCGCACCGGCTCCGGCGCCGTTACGTGAGTCTCCAGCGCCGGCGCCAGCACCGGCGCCCGATCACAATGCGCTCGTCGACGACAATCCGCCGGCGCCGGTCGAGGAACCAAGCGTCGGCCCCGACGATTCGCCTGAGGAAGGTTCGGCCGCACACGCGCATCCTCAGCCGCATCCTGAGCCGGCGTCGAGCGACCGGTCGATCGAGCGCGACATGGCGTATCTCGGCGATCTCGAACCGGCGGTTCCGCTGCCGGCGGTCGCGGACTTGGGCGAGACGACGCTTTCGTATCTACAAGACGCTGTGAAACTGCAATTCGATGAAGTCGCGCTCGTCGGCGACCTGGCCGTGCTCGCTGACGGCGAAAAACTCGTGCTGAAGCGCGAAGGCTCGAAACCGCGGTGGAACGTCGCGCTCGCCGGCGGCGCGGATGGCTCGGCGGAAACGCCGCTCGCCGACGTGTGGTGCCTTCAATCGTCGGTGATGTTTCAATGGCGGCCCGAAGCGAAGGACGTGCCCGCGGCCGAGCAACTGCGCAACGCGGCGCTGCGGTTTTCGCTCGGGTCGCGGCATCAGACGATGGCGTTACGCCAAGCGGTGGCGAAACCGATCTACACGCTCGATCTGGCGGACCGGGCGGACGAAGCCGTCCTGGCGATCGAGCACCCGCCGCGATCGGACGCGCTCCATCTGGAAGTGATCGGCGCGAAGCAGATGCCGGTCAATGCGTTCTACGAGAATCAGCAAGCGGTCGTGGCGATTCCGACCGTGGAGGCTGCGAGGGAAGACGCGACGAATCCGGCGAAGAAGCCGGTCGCGGGTAAGCCGGATTCTCAAGATGCCGCCGCGGCGAGCCAGGCCGCGCCCCGCGTGACGATCCTGTTCGACACGTTTACGGACGGCGAGCAGCCGCAACTGTGGGTCGAACCGCGGTACGCGCCGTCGGGCGATGTAACGGTGCGGTTCGCCCCGCGGATCGTGCGGGGCAAGGTCGTCAACGATCTGACACGAAAATCGCTGGACCTCTATCGGGTGCCGCGCGATCAGCAGATCGTCCGAACCGAGCGGGATTGGAAAAACGCGCACGACGCGATCGTCGGTCTCGACCGCCGCATCGCCGAATCGCGGCAGGGGATCAACCCGACGGTTCCGATCAAGACGCTGCAATCACGGCTCTTGGCGGCGCAGCGCGAGTACGATCGCCTCGACAAGGAACTCAAGCGGATCAAGTCGGAACTGGCGTGGGTCGAAGCGGCCGGCAACATGATCCAATCGCTCGACAAGCACGGACAGCTAAAGTTCCGCGTGTACGCCAAAAGCGGCGACCTGGAAATCGACCTGGTGCGCGCCGGGCTCGATTGAGCGGCGGATTCGGCGAATCAAACCGCAGAGACGCAACGAAAGCACGCGGTCCTTCTCGAAAGGCCTTCGCGCCTTTGCTGCTTTGCGGTTGCGGAGCCGTTCTAAATCTGCTCGATATGCAGACCGCGGCGAATGCGTTCCGCGCGGCGGGCGGCGTCGATCTTCGCGGCGACGCTTTTGACGCCGTCGATGCCGCGGAGCACGAGTTCCGGATGCGTGCGATCGCTCGACGTCACTTTGATCGTCCCGATGTCGAGCATCCGGTCGAGGATCGTCTGAATGTACGTGATGTCGTCCATGTCGATGACCTCGATGCGGTCCACGACGCGGCGGAGAATGCCCTTCTCGTGAAAGAACCGCTGATTGGTAAGGCGATAGCGGACGCTGAACATTCGGTAGGCAAGCTGGCCGCCGACGAACAACCACATGGCGACGATGCCGAGCAGCGGCAACCACTGCCAGGTAATCGACTCGCGATACACGATCCAAACGACGACGATGACGACGGTCAACAGACCGACGCCGGCCAGCGCGGGCGCCATCGCCTTGGGCGAGTACGTCCCCTGCCAAAGTTCCTCCTCGGGCGTATCGGTGCGGCGCGGACCGCCGGCTTGATGCGTGCGGATTCGTTCCGGCGGAACGCTCGCGGCTACCTCGAAACCCGCGACGGCGTCGGCCGTCGGATCGGGCGCGCCGGGCGGCGAGGTCGTCGCGGCATCGCCCGCGAACGGCTTGGCTCCCGGCGGCGGACCGAGGTCGCCCGAGCGATTCACTTTTGCGCCGCATTGGGCGCAATAGACGGCGTCGGCAGGCAACTGAGCATCGCAAATCGTACATTTTGCCACGGCAAATCCCCCGTCGCTTTCCACGCTGGCCATTGCCCTCAGGCAATCGTGCCGTCACAGTTCGGGCGACATTATAGCGCTCCCTTCGGGCGGTCACTAGCCAAAACGCCAGCGGTCGCAGACAATCAGTCGCGTTCCTTTGATGCGTTCCCGAGCGGCGGATATTTCCCTCGATGCGCTGTCCATTTTGTCACGTCGACAACGATCGCGTCATCGACTCGCGGGCGAGCCAGGAGGGCTACGCGATTCGCCGCCGCCGCGAATGCCTGGCCTGCAAGCGGCGCTACACGACATACGAGAACATCGAAGACCTAGCGATCAAGGTCGTGAAAAAGGACGGCTCGCGCGTCCCGCTCGATCGCGAAAAGATCCGCCGCGGTCTAGAGCGGGCCTGTTGGAAGCGCCCGGTCAGCGACGAGCAGATCGAGGCGATCGTCGCCGCGGTCGAGCACGAGGTGTTTACGCACTACGACAACGAGGTGGAAAGCCGCGTCTTGGGCGACCTGGTGATGAAGCACCTTCGCGAACTCGACCAGGTGGCTTTCGTGCGGTTCGCAAGCGTCTATCGGGAATTCAAGGACGTCCGCGACTTCGCCCAGGAGTTGCAGCAAATTCTCTCGGACAAGCGGCGAACGCCGAAATGAGCGTCGCGGCGAGTTTGGGCAGGGGATCCCGCTGCAATTCTCACCGCCTTGCCCGGCACACGCCGGGTTTGACGATTGTTTCGTCGCGCTGGTTCGGATGACGTTCACGGTTGGGCCCGCCAGACGCGCCCGCGGCGACGAGCAATGGGTGACGCTCGGAGGCCGAAACGACCGGCGCGTTTTCCCTTGCCCCGCGCCCTGTCGCCGGCCGGGAAGCCGATCCGACGACGGGACGCCGAACGACGCTGAATATTGGCCGTTGACCGGCGGCCGCGATCCTCTACAATCTGAACCAGTCTAGGGGACCAAGCCGCGCAAACGCACCGCGGCAAAAGTCCACCCATTCGGGGCGTGGCTCAGCCTGGTAGAGCGCTACGTTCGGGACGTAGAGGTCGCTGGTTCGAATCCAGTCGCCCCGATTTTTAACATGTTACAGCGTAATGGTTTACGACAACACAAGATTGTAACCCCTTGGATGCGATGCGGGGTTAAACCTTTGCTTAACCCTTTGGGTAGCCAAACGGGAGGGAATCCGATGTTGATGGAAGCCGGATTAGCGGGCATCGCCAAGGTCGTCGAAGTCCGCGATTATGCCAGGGCCAACGAGTATCTTGATCTCGGTTGGCAACTCCTCGGAACCCATGTCGTTGACGAGGGGCATCCCAAGGAACGGCACCAGGCAACCGTTTATTGCCTTGGTTGGCATTCCGCCAAAGGCGAAGCTCAGGAGCCTTGGGGCTGGTAACTGTCAGTTACGATGATCGCCTCCGCAATCGTTCCGCCTCAAAATGCCAGGCCGAGGGCGATGGATCGTCGGCTCGCGCAGCGGAGGAACTGCCGACACCACTTCAGCAATCGGACAATATCAAGCTATTCCGTTGCCGGGTCGATGTTTGGAACCTTGGTGTTGCTCTCGCGATATTGAGACAGATTGAGTCGCACCATCCGAATGGTGGGCGAGACCCAACTTGGTGCCACGCGGCCTATGGTTTATTGGCCATTTGTTCCTCCTGTTTCGAGATGATAGGGAAGAGCCTGAATCCGAATTCGGCAAAGTAGGGGATGGCTGGTAACGACTTCAACTATGGCTTTTGCGACGTGTATGCGAACTTCCAGTCCAGCAGCGGGAGCTATTCGGACCAGGACAGTGAGGTGCTGGATGAGGAATGGATAGCAGCACTCGTGAACCTCCTTGCGGTTATCCACGAAGGGTCCGATGTTCTTCGTCGCGCGATTGATTTCCTTGCGGTTCTACGGGTTGACCATCCTGCGATAGCGTGCGCGCAAGTATTCCTTAACCTCAATCCACAAAACAACTTGTGAATTCAAGAAAGTGCTGACAAGCCGGCGGCTAGCTGGCCGCCGGACCATCGGATTGGTCGTTCGGCGCGATCTCGAAGAGGTCGAGTGAGAATTTCTGCACGCCGATTTCGTGCTCCAGTAGCAGGTTAATGAGCTGCTGGCCGCTCATCAGGCCTACCGGCGCGGCATCAACGCGGATGGCTTCCTTTTTGGCACCGGGGCTGAAATCGCTGGTGGTGATGATGAGGCCCTGCTCGTGCGTGCCGAGGCTCCCGCGCAGTTGCTGCACCGTAGGTGCTTGGACGTTGTCTTTCCAGCGTTTGACCTGAACGGCCATGCGAATGCGAACGGCGTCACCGATCACCATCGTGCCGCGGACGTCGATTCCTTTGTCGCTGCGGCGCGGCGTGACGGCGACTTCCACGAAGCCGAGTTCGGCCAGCACCTTGCCGATCAAGTCCTCGAACTCACCCCACGTCATCGCCATCAAGCGTGCGTGGAGCTGTGCTCGCACCTTTCGGTTGTGTTGGTCGACCTGCAGCGGAATGCCGACCGGCAGCGACTTTGCCAATCCAATCATGCTCTTTCCCGGCATATGGAATCGTGGCTGCTCGCCGCGCTTCTTGTAGCGTTGGATTTCTTCGAGCACCGAGGCATACATCGTCGCCTCGGGCGTGCGGCCGCTGGTGCGAATCAGGCCGAGTTCCAGTGCTTTGGCGGTGATGTCGCGAGAGTGCATGGGCTGGCCGCCACCAAGCTGCGTGAGAACTTGCTCGGCTGCGTCGGTGAATGAGAGTTGACCGACGCTGCTGGTACTGGCCGCTGCGGGTGCGTCGGCGGGCGGACTTGTTTCCGGCGCTGGCGACGGCGCGCCGTTGAGAGAAAAGACGCCAGGCCCAACGCGCCGGAACTTGGCTTTCGCCCCATGCTTCTTGATGTGAATGGCGAGTTGGGCGTTGATCGTCGCGTCTGGGGTCTTGCCGTCGGTTTCCCAAAGGCGATCGGCGATGACGCGACGAGCAATCTCCTTGTAATGGAGTGGCTCGCCGGCATCGGACAGCACCTTGTGTATTGCTTTGAGCGCGCTACCCACGACCCGGCTCTCCCATCTGCGTGTTTTGGTCCACGCAACATGGGATTTTAGCCACCCGCCGGTCTGGCCGCTATTACGCCGATCGCGGCCCGGGAGCGGCCAGTGCCGTCCAGAGCCGCCATTGCTTTTGCCAGTCGAGCGCTAGGGCGATTGGCTGGAGTTGCCGCAGCAGGATCGGATCGCGACCCCGTTCAGCGCGGGGCAGGAAAAGGATCGCCTCCTGGATGTCGGGCGCGAGCATCATCAAATTCATGATCTGCGTGATGCGGGCACGTGTGACGTGGCCCAGGCGGGCGAGCTCGGTGTAGTCGGTCACGACGCTGGTCGAATCGAATTGCCAAGGACATGAATCGGGCAATGCGGGGCACGCGGCCGACATGCGGCGTCGGCGCTGGTGCCTCGCCGCTGCAGACGCTCTTGCGGCGTCCCCGGCCGCGGCGTTCAAAGTGAATCGTGGACTCGATGGTGATGGGCCGGGTCATGCTGCGTCCTCCGTTTCGCCGGCAAGTTCCTCGGCGAGTGTCTCAGAGGCTGTTTGTGAACTGCTAGCACGTTACGCCTGGCCCGGCCGGATACGATTACGGGAGACGAGTTTGCGTTTCCTGGCTTATCCGGAGGGCGGCGC
>QEVJ01000134.1 GCA_003576845.1 Planctomycetota bacterium | reverse complement strand
ATGTCGAATACACCGCTCCTTCCATAGAGGCGGACTTGTCCAATAAAACCTATTTCCAGTCAATACCAGTGTTGCAGAACTTTCGGACCGGGCCATAATAGACGACGTAACTGCCCACGGAAAAGACGCGCATCCCAATGCCGAGGCTGCTCCGGACGGTTCCCAGTCGAGGAAAGCGGGCCAGACGCAGACAGGCACGCTCGATTCGCTCGCCGAAGGCGATTGCTGCCCGCGGGTTGTCTTCTGCAATGTATGCCACGATGTCTCGCAGGTCGCGGCGGGCGGCAAGCGAGTATCTCAGCTCGCTCATTGTAGTCGCTTCTCGATCTCGGCAAGCTGTTGCCTTAATTCCCGGTGTACTACCTCAGCAGGAATCGTTTCGCCGGCCAGGCCTTCGTTAATGGCCTTGCGAAGCCACACATGACGGCGGAGCAACTGGACCGCCTCGTCGAGTGCTTCTCTACGGTCGGCATACTCGCCTTGAGCGACGACGGAATCCACAAACAACTCGTTTTCGGGCGACAGGTCCACGTTCATGGCAGGTTCCCTGCGCGAAAAAGCAAATCGGATTCCACGTTTCGCATTCTCGCAAGTTGGTCGGCGACCGTCAAAGCACTCGATTATACCCATTCAGCGCCGCCACGCGATATGCTTCGGCCATGGTCGGATAGTTGAACGTCGTGTTGATGAAGTATTTGAGCGAGTTGTGCGGTGCGGGCTGGGACATGATTGCCTGGCCGATGTGGACGATCTCGGCGGCGTTCGCGCCGAAGCAGTGGACGCCGAGAATTTCCAGCGTCTGGCGGTGAAACAGCAGTTTGAGCATGCCCACCTGCTGACCCGTGATCTGGGCGCGGGCCAGACTCTTGAAGTGCGCCATGCCGACCTCGTATGGCACGCGGGCCGCCGTTAGCTCGCGCTCGTTGCGGCCGACGGAGCTGATTTCCGGACTGGTGTAGATGCCCGTCGGAATGTACTCGACCAGGTGTTCGACGCAGCAGCCCTTGACCAGAAACTCGGCGGCAAACCGCCCTTGATCGTAAGCGGCGCTGGCCAGCGACGGAAAGCCGATCACGTCGCCGACCGCATAAATGTGCGGCTGCACCGTCTGGTAGTGCCCGTTCACGGCGATGTGGCCGCGCTTGTCGGGCGCAATATCGATCGCTTCCAAACCCAAATCGTCCGTATTGCCCGTGCGTCCGTTGGCCCACAGCAGGACGTCGGTGGAGAGCAGCTTGCCGGATTTGAGGTGCAGCGCCACGCAGTCCTCCTGGCCTTCGATTTGCTCCATTTCTTCGTTATGGCGGATGATGACGCCGCGGTCGCGCAGGTGATACGCCAGGGCGTCGATGATTTCGTCGTCGAGGAATTCGAGTAGTTTGCCGCGGGTGTTGACCAGGTTCACCTTCAAGCCCAGATTGCGAAAGATCGAAGCGTATTCGCACCCGACGACGCCCGCGCCGTAAATCGTGATCGACTTGGGTGTTTCCGTGAGGCCGAGAATCGTGTCGCTGTCGAAGATTCGCGGGTGGTTGAAGTCGACGCCCGGCGGATGATAGGGCCGCGAGCCGGTGGCGATCACGAACGCGTCGGCGGCGAGGCGCTCCTTCGCGCCTTTGGTTTCTTCCACTTCGATCGTGTGCGCGTCGATGAAGCGGGCCTGGCCGAACAGGATGTCGACGTGATTGCGATCGTAGAAGCCGCGGCGGACGTCGACTTGCTTGCCGATCACGCCCTGAGCCGCTTCGCGTAATTCGCCGAACGAAAAGTTTGCCGAGATGCCCTTCTTGCGGAAGAGCGGCATCGAATTGTATTCGGTAATCCGCGAGATGGTGTACCGCAGCGCCTTGCTGGGAATCGTACCCAAGTGCGTGCATGCGCCGCCGATTTGCTTGCGACGCTCGACGGCCGCCACGCGCTTGCCGTGCTTCATGGCGTTCATGGCGGCCCCTTCGCCGCCGGGACCGGTACCGATGACGATCACGTCGAAATGCGGGTTGGACATGGAAAGCTCGAAACGCGAAAAACGAGCCCAGAACGAGTATCAAGACGCTACAAGACGCGGGCAGCGGGGAGAGGGCGCGCCGCGATTAGAAAGTATAGGTCTTGTCGGGTCGCCCGAAAATGTCGGCCGATTCGGGCAAAAAAACGGAGCGTCGCGGTCGTCTTGGGCAACTCGACGGCGCGGCGCAGATTAGAGCGACCCGATCGTAACCGTCTCGCCCGACTCGACGTCGACGACGCCGAGATGGGCAATCGCCTGCCGCCGGGCATCGCCGGAGAGAAACGTGAGGTTGCCGTCCGCGTCGCGCGATTCGCGGAATCGCGACTCGACGTAACCCTCCTCGGCGGAGAGCGGCCGCAGCGGGCCGAGTCGGTCGCGGCAAACGAAATAGGCGTTGTTTCCCGCCGAGTTGCAGCCCACGAACGCATAACCCTTGCGTTCGGCGAGCAGGCACAGTGCCTTGAGCGAGCAACCCCAATAGAGATTCGAGAAATGGGCCGAGGTGCGATAGAACGCCGGATCGTAGGGAATTGTCACCGCGCGGCGGCTGCCGAAGACGCTGTTGTATTCGACGATGACGAGGCTCGGTTGCACCACGTCGATCCGCTCCCAGACCCAATAATCGTTGCCGTCGATGTCGACGCTCAAGATCCCCAATTCGCCGCGGAAGCCCTGGTCGGCGATCAGACCGTTGATGTTGTCGCGGTCGATAAACGCGGCCACGGCGGTCAGATCGTGCCGCCAATACATCGAATCGCGGCGGACCGACTCCATGTAGCCTTGATTTGCGTCGAGAATCAACCCGCGCCAGTTATCGTTCACGAGCAGGAATCGCGTGTTCGCTTCGGTGTAGTTCTCGACGCCGAACTCAACGAACGAAGTGGGCCGAATATCCAACAAGCGGACGAGGTACTGAATGATTCCGTCGTCGCCGAATTGCGAGAACACGCGAAGTTCGGCGTCGGCGAGCCGCGGAAGGACGCCCGCCGCTGCAATCTGGCGGATCGCCGCTTGTGCCGCGAGCATCCGCGCCTCGCCAATCTCCACCCGCAGCGCCGCTGTGGCCGACTTCCATCGCTTCGACGACGAGAGCAGATTGGGAAACTTCATGGCCGTGCGGCTCCAAGATTGTGTGTGCGGGAGCGCTGCGCTGGACGTGCCAACAACGAAGATCTACGGTTACGTGCAGGCGGCGCACGCCGCTCCGCTCATCGGCAAGATGGGCATGTTGAGTTCAGTCGATTCCGCCGTCGCCCTGGGATGTGCGGCGGTCGGGCATCGTCGCGCTTTCCCATGCTGCCCGAATTGCCTCGATCGCGTAGCGGCGTCGCAACGCCCATGTTTGTCTCCGCGATTCTCGCGTTGACAGGCTTTCCTACTCCGCGTAACCTTCCGCCGCTTCGATGCTGGCCAGAATCGTGCCCGCTAGCGACGCTTCGCCGCATTGGCGTCGCCGTTCCCCTGTACCGTGATGTTGTGGCCGCTGCCGACCGCGAATCGTGCGAAAGCCCGGCCCGCGTGGCGACCGATGTTGCGACAGGGATTCACCGCGCCCCGTTCGAATCTTTGCATCATGCCGCACACCTGGTCCAACGTGTTCGATGTCCGCGCCACGCCTGCGGGCGCGCGCGGATGGGGACCGGGCATCTGGCCGACGAGGACGTGGGCGTGTGGCCCCTCGCCCGACGCGGCGTCGCCACCGCCGAAATCGGTTCGGGCGGCGGAAACGCGGCGGCTCGTTGCCACGCGGCACGGCGCGGTGCTCGTTTTGCTGCCCGAAGGAGCCGACCACGACGACATCCTCGCGGCGCTGCAAGACGCGCACACGCGGATTCAACGCGAGATCCACGCGGATCGGCAACGTCGCGCCGCTTAGCGCGCCGGCACAGGCGAGGCAGGTCCGCACGGCGGGCAAACGGGGCACGGCTTGCGACAGTAGTCGTCGCAAACCAGTCTCGCGCGGCACGGCGGCTTCGGTGCGCACTTGCGGCAATAGTCCGGGCAATCGCCACACTCGATTCGGCCCTTCACGCAGGGCGCACTCTTGCGGCAATACTCGTCGCAGGGCGAGCACTTTGGTTTAGGACAACCCTCACACCACGTGCGCGGCACGCAGTTCAGCGCCCCGCTGGCGGCACACTTGTCGCAATGGCAGGGTTCTGCTCCCGACGCGCTTTGCGTCGCGTGCATCAACAGGGCAATCGCCGCCAGGACGAGCACGAGCGGCCAGACTCGGTTGAGCGTTGCGTGGGTGTTCATCGCTTATCTCCGTGTATGGGAGGGCGTCGGTGGCGACGCGGGAGTGCCGCGGCGCTCACTTGGGTTCCGGCGCGGCATGAGGAGTTGGCATCGGTTGCGGCATGGGCGCCGGCGTTGCCTCTGGCATCGCTTCGCCCGTGCCGCGTTGGGCATCGGGCGCGGGTTCGACCCCGGGTAAGCGAACCACGCCCACGGCGCCGGTTCCCAGCCGAATCTGCCAACCGCCGCCCAGGGCGCGGTAAATCGAAATCAAGTTTTTGGCGACTTCGCCCTGCGACTCGGCCGCCGCGTCCTGTTGCTGCACGAGGAAACTCTGAATCACGAACACGCGGTCCAGGCCCGCGTCGCCGACGTTGTAGAGCGACGACACCAGTTCATTCGATCGCCGGGCCGCTTCCGCACTGCGGAGCAATGCGTCGCGGCGCTGCTGCGAGCGCAGAAACGCTACGATTGCGTTCTCGGCTTCGGCGTTTGCGGCGAGCACCGTTTGCTGATACGCGATCGCCGCTTGTTGAAAGCGGGCATCTTCGGCGCGAACGTTGTTGAGAATCCGGCCGTAGTTCAGCACGTTCCACCGCAGCGACGGCCCAACGGAACCGAACGACGCGCCGGACTTGAACAGGTCTTGAAACTGATTGGCCTCGACGCCGATGACGCCAGTCACCGCGATGTGCGGATAAAACTCGGACTCGGCGATGCCGATGCGAGCGCTTTGGGCGGCAACCTGGCGTTCCGCACGGCGGACATCGGGCCGGCGGCGAAGCAACTCGCCCGGCACCCCGACGGCTACTTCCGCCGGCGCAGTTGGAATTGCCGCCGTGCCGAGCCGCGCGTTCAAATCCTCCGGCGGAAAGCCGAGCAACACGCAAAGCTGGTTCTGCGATTGCCGCAGGGCGACTTCGAGTTGTGGAACGAGAGCTTCGGTCTGCGCCAGGTTCGATTTCGCCTGCTGCATGTCCACTTCATTCGCGGCGCCCTTGGTGAACCGCGTATCGGCCAGCTCGAAGCTCCGCCGCTGCAACTCGATGTTCGCCTTGGCAAGCTCCAAGCGCCGCTGGAGCGTGCGGATTTCGACGTAAGTCGTCGCCACGTCGGCCAGCAGCGTGACGAGCACGTCGTCGTAGTTCTCGATCGAGGCGTCGAGATCGGCGTCGGCCGATTCGACCGCCCGGCGAAAGCGTCCCCAGAAGTCGAGTTCCCAGGCGAGGTTGAATCCGCCGTCCCAGAGACTGAATTGCCGCGTCGGGAGCGCGAATCCGAACGAGCGCAGGCTGTTCACGTTGTGCGAATAGTCGGCGAACGCTTGCTGTTGCTGCGGCAGAACGTTGCCGGCGGCGATCGCCCGCAATGCCCGCGCTTCGAGAATCCGAAACCCAGCGACGCGGAGCGGCAGGTTTTGCGAATATGCCTCGGCGATCAAGCGATCGAGCACAGGATCGTCGAAGACCGTCCACCACGCGGCGTGATCGTCCGATTCGCTCCGCAGACGCTGGTCGTTCGCGTCGATCCAGTCGTCCGCGACCGGTGCTTCGGGCCGGCAATAGGCCGGCCCAACCTTGAAACCGTTACGGATCCATTCCCGCGGACTCGTGCAACCGGCCAGAAGCGAAGCGCAAACGGCCGCCAGCGCGGCGCCGTATCGAATCGAACGGCCGCGGGGGTAAGGGGTCGGGCGTTGCATGGGCAATCGAGGCACGTCGGCGGGGGAATAACGCGCAAGATCGGCGCACACGGCTTTAAGGGTAGTCTCGTTAGAATCGCTACGCGCCGTTGAACCGCAACCGGGCAGCCGGCAAAACTTGCGCGGCTTAACGGACAGCGGTCGTCGAAAGGCCGGAGGATCGTTACGACCGGCAGAGTCGCACGCCGCCCGTCACGCCCGCTTCGGAATAGAATGAGTGTGGCCGCCGAATACGAATGCGGCGTCACGTGGCCGAATGTTCCGGAGGCGCCGACGGTTGTGGTCGGTCTCCCGACCGTGCCATGAGGCGAGGGCTCACGCGCTGTTGGCCACCCACTTCTGAAACAGCGCTTCCATCTGGTCGATCGGCCGGCCGTAAATCTTCTCGATTGCTTCTTGGGCCGTCGCCCCGCCGCGGATCAGCACGTTCATCTTGGCAAACCGCACCGGGTCGGAACGCATCAAGAACGTGACCGTCGCGAACGCCGTCACGTGGTGCGGCGGGTTCCAGGCTTGCAGGTCGCTGTCGAACAGATCGCGCCAGCGGACGAGCTTGCCTTCGCCGGCCATCTTGCGGGCTTCGTTCGCCCAATTCGGCCCGAGCCTTGTCTCGTTGAGCTGATACTTGACGTACTCCATCAACACCTTGTTCTTGACGGCATACTCCGTGTGATACGCGAAGCCGATCCTAAGCCAATGTTTGGCGCGTCCATTGGTCGCGTGCCCAATGTTCCACACGGCCACCTGCGAGATCACCAGGTGCTCCGGCGGCGCCTGCTTGCCTTCGGCGGCGTTTCCGACCGTCGTCAATCCGCCGTTGAAGCACGCCAACTGCGGATACAGGTGCCAATCTTCGCCACCCTTGAACTCGTCGATGTTGCGGCAGATTCCGATCGACTTGGTATACGTCGCCTTGTCCCACAGATACAGGAACTCGTGCGTCGACGGCCGCAGCGGCGTCAAGAAGCACGATTTCGTGCTCGCCTGGATGTACGCGATCGCCGCTTCCGACGCTTCGCCCTGGCGGCGGGCAACGTCCGGCGTCATCTGGCAGTGCAGCGCGTTGTGCCGCGTTTCGACGCGGACCAACTTCATTCCCATCCGCTTTTCCCACTCCAAGTGCGTCGCGCCCGCGTTCGCCAGCCGGGCTTGTTCCTGGTCGACCAATTCCTGCGGATCGCGCTCGGCGGAGCATTGCGGGCAAAACTGCCACGGTATGACCATCGCGATCGGAGGCGCCCGGTCGTTCTCCACGTGCACGTAGGGAACCCGCTTCGCATGTGGAACGAACGTCGTCCCCAGGCACATCGGGCAGGTGCCAGCGGGCAAATTCGGATCTTCCGGTAGCGGTTGGAACGTACCCTTGCCCCGTTTCTCGGGCTTGGTCGGCTTGGGAGCGGGTTGTCCTTTCGGGGGCACAGGTTTCTTGGCGTCGGGCTTCTTTGCGTCGGGCTTTTCTGCGTCCGGCTTTTCCGCATCCGGCGCCGCGGGGCCGTCTGGGATGATCTCGAACTGCGGCAGGTCGCCCTTGTCGCCAGGCACCTGTTCCACCGGCGGCTGTTTCTTGGGCGGCTGGTTCTTGGGCGGCTGGTTCTTGGGCGGCTGGTTCTTGGGCGGCTGGTTATTCGGCGCGGGCTGGGCCTCTTGCGAAAACGCCCGGGGCAACCCGTGATGCACGTCGGCAGCGATCCACGTTGCGACGAGCGCCGTCAACGCACAGAACATGGCAGTTCGCGGCGCACAACCCGTCGGACGCAGCGCGTTGGGATTCCGCTTCGACATGGGCAGGACTCCTCGGCGGTTGGAGGGATGAAGTTTCTTCGGCGCGAGAGTAACCGCGCTGCCTCACCACGCATCGCACGGTTTGCCGAGCCACGGTCATTGAATTCTCGCATCCTCGGTTCCACCCAGCGGACATACCACCTGGGAGTCTATGCCGGGGGCATCGCCAAAGTCAAGCTGAGGGGAACACCCGAAACGTTCGCGGGGTGTTGGACTGCGCCGCGGAATGCCCCAACCCGGCGGCGGCCACAAGGTTGCGGCCGGCAATTGGCGAGGATATAGTGAGAAATTACGCGAACTGGGCGTAATTGCCGGTGGGTGGTCGTGGCGTGAGGGGCGCTGCGGCGACGTTCGTGCATGCAATTGCGGAGTGTCGAAAATGGACGCCAAACTAGTCGTTGTCGGCGGCGAAGCCAAAAGCGGCGAAGTCAAAATCAAGAAGCTGCCGTCGATCATCGGCCGGGGCGACGAAGCCGACATTCGCCTCCGCCATCCGCTCGTGAGCCGCAAGCACTGCGAGATCTTCGAATCGAACGGCGTGCTCAAAGTCCGCGATCTCGGTTCGCTCAACGGCACGTTCATCGCCAGCGCGAAAGTCAAGGAAGCGGTGCTCAAGCCGGACGATCTGATCACGATTGGCCCGGTCGTGTTCCGCGCCGTTTACGAAGGCCCGGCGAACCTCGAGGCGGACGACGAATTCAATTTCGACCTCGACGACGCGGACGTCGCCGAGACGCAGCCGATGAACATTACGAAGACGGCCGCGCTCCGGGAGACGGTCGCGGTGGACGACATAGCACTCGACGACTTCGATCTCGACGAGCCGGCCGCCAAGGCCGAACCGGCGGCGAAGGCGGACGACGACGACTTCGGCGATCTCGATTTTTCGCTCGACGACGAGGACGATAAGCCCGCGGCAAAACCGGCGGCGGCCAAGCCAGCGGCAGCGAAAGCCTCGGACGAAGACGAAGTGAGCGATTTCAGCGATCTGGATTTCGACCTTGCGACCGACGACGAAGAGAAATCGGCGGCCAAGGCCAAGCCGGCGGACGACGATGAGTTCGCCGATCTGCTGTCGGTCGACGACGCTGATTTCGACATCGAACTCGACGACGAACCGGCCCCGGCCAAGAAGCCGGGCAGGAAGGACGCGCCGGCCAAGCCGGCCGCCAAGGCCAGCGACGACGAAGTCGATTTCGACATCGAGGTCGACGGCGACGAGGAACTCGACGATTTCCTCAAAGACATCGGCATGGAAAAGTAACTTCCTCAGGCCGCGGTACTCGCCGCGGCCTTTCTTTTGGCGAGCATCGCGCGGCGAAGTCGTCGTCGCGGCGCAGGAGTCGTGGCGATGGTGCGTGCGGTGTGGCTGCGTCGGATCGCGATTGCGCTCTTGGGCGGCTCTGCGCTCGCGGT
The DNA here is from genome assembly GCA_003576845.1 of Planctomycetota bacterium. GTDB lineage: Bacteria > Planctomycetota > Planctomycetia > Pirellulales > PLA5 > PLA5. The sequence goes on along the minus strand of QEVJ01000134.1, from coordinate 6,894 downwards.
TTGCGGCTCGTGCGGCGTTTCGACCGAGTCCGGAGGGAACGCGCCCGCGGCCGAGCAAGGTGACGACGCGGCAGGCGGGACGGATACAGGAGACAGTGGACAGACGCAGCCGCCGTCGGACGTAAAGCCACCCGATGCTAAGCCAGCCGACGCCGAGCAATCCGATGCCGAGCCCGCCGACGTCACGGCCGGCAAAGGCAAAGCGAATCGCCTCGCGAAGGAATCGAGTCCGTATCTGCTGCTGCACGCCCACAATCCGGTCGACTGGTATCCCTGGGGCGAAGAGGCGCTCGCCAAGGCGAAGAAGGAAGGCAAGCTCATTTTCCTGTCGGTCGGCTATTCGAGCTGCTACTGGTGCCACGTGATGGAACGCGAATCGTTCATGGACGACGAGATCGCGAAGTTCCTGAACGAGCACTTCGTCTGCATCAAGGTGGACCGCGAGGAACGGCCCGACGTGGACGAAATCTACATGACGGCCGTGCAACTGATGAACCGCAGCGGGGGTTGGCCGCTGTCGATGTTCCTTACGCCGGACGCCAAGCCGTTTTTCGGCGGCACGTACTTCCCGCCGCGCGACCGCGAGGACGGCGCGCCGGGGTTTCTGACGGTTATCTCGCGCATCCACGATGCGTGGGGCAAGGACAAGGACAAAATCGAGCCGATCGCGACCCGCTTGTCGGACGCCGTGAAAGAGGCCCTCGAAACGCAGCGCGGCATCGGCGTCCCGCCGAACATCGAAATGCTCGCCGAAGTGCAGGCCGGCATGGCCGAGCATTTCGACGCCGACAACGGCGGGTTCGCGCTCGGCGCGACGAAGTTTCCCAGTCCGCCGAACCTCGTGTTCTTGCTGCATCAAGCCCGGCACGCTGCGGACGACGCGACGAAATCGGCCGCGCTCAAGATGCTCACCGCGACGCTCGACAAGATGGCCCAGGGCGGCTTGCGCGATCATCTCGGCGGCGGGTTTCATCGCTACACGGTCGATCGCTACTGGCGCGTGCCGCACTTCGAAAAGATGCTCTACGACAACGCCCAGCTTGCTTCCGTCTACGCCGAGGCGTTCGCGCTCACCGGCTCGGCCGAGTACCACCGCGTCGTCGACGAACTCGTCGCGTTCGTGCTCCGCGAAATGACCGACTCGACAGGCGGTTTCTACGCGGCGCTCGACGCCGAAACCGACGCCGTCGAAGGCAAGTTCTACGTCTGGACGCGGGCCGAAATCGAAGCCGCGCTCGCGAAGGAAGAATACGCCGTCTTCGCAGCCGTTTACGGCATCGACCGCGAGCCGAACTTCGAGGAGCACTACGTCCCGCAACTCGCCAAGAGCCGCGAGGAGATCGCCAAGGACCGCGGCGTTTCCGTCGACGAACTCGAGAAGTCGCTCGCGCCGATTCGCGCCAAGCTGCTTGCCGAACGCGCGAAGCGCAAACGCCCGCTGACCGATACGAAGATTCTCACTGGGTGGAACGGCCAGATGATCCGCGGTCTTGCGGACGCCGGACGGTGTCTCAAGAACGACGGCTACCTCAAAGCCGCCGACGCCGCAGCCACGTTCGTGCTGTCGAATCTCCGCCGCGACGGCCGCCTGCTTCGCACGCACACGGCCGGCGAAGCGAAACTCAATGCGTATCTCGAAGATTACGCGTTGCTCGTCGACGGACTCATCGCGCTGCACCAGGCAACCGGCGAGGAGCGGTATCTCCGCGAGGCCGATGCGCTTACCGCCAAGCAGATCGAGCTATTTTGGGACGAGAAGAACGGCGGGTTCTACTTCACGTCGGCGGACCACGAGGAGCTGATCGCCAAACGCAAGGACGCCTTCGACGGACCGATTCCCGCCGGCAACGCGGTCGCCGCCCGAAATCTCGTCTACTTGGCCAGGCAAGCGGGAAAGAAGGACTACCTCGACCGCGCCGACAAAACGCTCGCCACGCTCACGCCGCGGCTCTCGCAATCGGCCGCGTCGCTGCCCACGGCCGCCGTGGCAATCGCCGAGTTTCTCGCGGCAAAGGCCGACGCGAAGTGAAGTGCAACGGTGAATGGAAATCGTGAATGGAAAATGGCGAATTGTGAATTGTGAATAGCGAGGCATCGAATTCTCGTTCACCATTCACAATTCACCATTTTCCACTCACAATTCTGCTTCCATTCACAATTCCGCGAGACACCGTTTCCCCCGGGAACCACGGGAGCCTTGACCACCGATGGCCGCACGCCGCACCACCGCCGCGAAGTCCAGTGCCTTGGACCTCGATCTCGACTACCTGCCCAAGCTGCCCAAGGATCGGTCCGTGCCCATCGGCTGCATCGGCTCGGGCTTCATCATGGCCGATTGCCACCTAGTGGCGTACCGCAATGCCCGTTTTAACCCGGTGGCGATCGCCTCGCGCACGCCGGATCGAGCCAAAGCCGTCGCCGAGCGCCACGGGCTCGCCCGCTACTACGACACGTACGAAGAACTGCTCGACGACCCGCAAGTCGAAGTCGTCGACGTGGCCGTGCCGCCGGACGTGCAGATCGACGTGATTCGCGAGATCGTCAAGCGCAAGAAGCGGATTCGCGGCGTGCTGGCCCAAAAACCGCTCGGCGTGAACTACGCGCAAGCCGTCGAGGTCGTAAAGCTCTGCCGCAAGGCCGGCATCGCGCTCGTCGTGAACCAGAACATGCGTTACGACCAGTCGGTCCGCGCGTGCAAGTCGCTGCTCGATCGCGGCCTCCTCGGCGAGCCGGTCCTGGCGACGATCGACATGCGGGCGATCCCGCATTGGATGCCCTGGCAAGAGCGGCAAGGTTGGGTCACGCTGCGGATCATGAGCATTCACCATCTCGACACGTTCCGCTTCTGGTTCGGCGACCCGGTGCGCGTGTACGCGAGCGTGCGGCCCGATCCGCGGACCGCAAAGAAGTTTCGGCACGAGGACGGAATCTGTCTGTACGTGCTCGAATTCGCCGGCGGCGCGCGGGCATCGAGTTGGGACGACGTGTGGACAGGGCCGGCGCTCGAAGGCGCGGCGGCCGACATCGGCATCCGCTGGCGCGTCGAAGGGACGCAAGGCCTGGCCCACGGCACGATCGGCTGGCCGAAATACCCTGCCCGCGAGCCGAGCACGCTCGACTTCACGACGACCGCGCGGCCCGGTTATTGGTTTTCTCCGCGGTGGAACGAAGTCTGGTTTCCCGACGCCTTTTCCGGCCCGATGGCAGAGCTTTTATGCACGCTCGAATCGGGCGAGCCGGCCAACCTCGACGGCGAAGACAACCTCAAGACGATGGCCCTCGTCGAAGCGTGCTACCGCTCGGCCAAGGAGCATCGGGCGGTCGAACTCGCGGAAATCCTCGGCCGCAAGCGATAAGTCCGAAGCGGCATTCCGGAAGATGGACGCCTATGCCGATACGTCCAGTATTGAGAGCCGCCGCCTGATGTCGAACATTGACGCAGTCGCGTTGTGCCGCGTTCTACACGAGATCACTTCGCCGCCGGCTCGGTGACAATCACCTCGACCAGTCCCACGTCGATGTACTGCCCACCGCCGGTCTGCCGGCAATGTACGGCGATCGTGTTCTCGCCTTGCTTGAGCGCCTCGCGACCCTTCGCGTCGAGTTCGAGCTCGATGTATTCCGTCGTGTAGCCTTCGGTCTTTCCAGAGAGCACGCCGTTCAAATAAATCTCCGCGTTCTCGTCGTGATGGATGCGGAATTGCAGCCGGCTCTTGGCGGCGCCCTCGAACAGCTTGAACGTGCGGCGAATCCAAATGTCCTTCGTGTTCCAATTGGTCCGCACGCGCGAGCCGGGCGGATTCAACGCGCCGAAGCCCGCCGGGCCTTCCTGCCACTTGCTCGCGTCGAAGTCCGGCTTCTCCCAACCCTCAGCCGGTTTCGTCGTCGTGTACTTCCACGTTTGCGGTTCGCGCTCGCTTGTCGCAACGACGGTTTTGATCTCGATCTTCGGCTGCGGGCCGTACAGTTTCTTGTGCAGTTCCGCCATCCGCTCGGCGTCGAGCTTGACGATCTCGCGGTCGTAGGTCATCAGGCCGTTGACTTCGCCTTCGACGTCGGTCGTCTGCGTATAGACCGCCGCGGCGAGACCTTGCCCGATGAGCGGCCGCAACTTGCGGATCAGCCGCTCGTACTGCGATTGCAATTCCTCGCGCGACTGATACGTGCGATAGCCCCAGTTGTCGCGGTCTTGCCAGAGATGGCCCTTGAGCGGTAAACCCAATCCGCCGAACTCGCCGAGCACCGACGCCCGCGAATCGGAAACCGGGAACATGCCCGGGCCGGGATACATGTGCATGTCGTGCATGTCGCCGCCGCCGCGGTCGCTCCAGCCGCTCGGCCCATCGACCAGCCGCGTCGGGTCGTGCTTCTTGGTCCACTCCAAAATCTCGTTCGTCTTGAACTGCCCCCAACCTTCGTTGAACGGCACCCAGGCGACGACGCTCGGAAAGTTGCGGCAATAGTCCACGATCGCTTGCCATTCGCGGCGATAGTTCGCCTCCGAATCGGCCGAACGCTCGATATCCGGCTGGTTCGGCGCAATGTATCGGTCGCCGCTGGGCATGTCTTGCCACACGAGCAAGCCCAAGCGGTCGCAATGGTAGTACCACCGCGCCGGCTCCACCTTCACGTGCTTGCGGCACATGTTCATGCCGAGCTTCTTCGTGACTTCGATGTCGTAGGCGAGGGCTTCATCGGTCGGCGCGGTGTAAAGACCGTCCGGCCACCAACCCTGATCGAGCGGGCCGTATTGGAAGAGCGGTTTGTTGTTGAGGAACAAGCGATTGTGGCCGGCGTCGTCTTTTCGGAATTCGATCTTGCGCTGGGCCGCGTAGGTGTCGAGGTCGTCGAGTGTCTTACCTTCAAGGACGGGCCCAACCTTTTGCGTGATCTTCACGTCGATAGAGTACAGCGCCGGATCATCGGGCGACCAAACGCGATCTGCCTCAAACGCAACCGTAGCTACTTTCGTCTTTTCATCATTTAGTTGTGCTATATCCGGTCCGTCGCTTTCGACTTGTGGAGGTAAAGCTTCAATCGATGCGTGTCCTGAAACTTGATCGACACTAATTCCATTCGCCTCGACCCGAAGGCTCCAATCCTTCACCGGCTCTCCCGCAATTCTAACGGTTACCGCGATTTGTTTTTTCTCTAAGTCCGGCACAATCTTCAGCGACTCGATATACGTCTTCGGCACCGGCTCCAGCCACACCGTCTGCCAAATGCCCGTCACGGCCGTGTACCAGATGCCGTGCGGGTTGCCGATCTGCTTGCCGCGGGGCTGCGTGCTCTTGTCGGTCGGGTCCCACACGGCGACGACGATTTCCTGCTCGCCGTCGGCCTTGAGGGCATCGGTGACGTCGAACGAAAACGGCGTATACCCGCCGCGATGGCTGCCGACTTCCTTGCCGTTTACGTAGACCGTCGCTTCCCAATCGACCGCGCCGAAATGCAGCAGCAGCCGCCCATCCTTCTGCATCTTGGGCCGTTCAAACGTCCGCCGATACCACAACCGCTCGTCGCTCTTCACCGTCTTCATCACGCCCGACAGCGCCGACTCGATCGCAAACGGCACGAGTATCTGCCCATCCCATTTCGTATCCGGCTTCGTCTGTTCAACTGGCCGCACGGCATACTGCCACAGCCCGTTAAGGTTGGTCCATTCCTTCCGCACCATCTGCGGCCGCGGATACTCCGGCAAAACCTTCTCAGGCGAAACGTCCTTGGCCCACCGCGTCATCAGCCGACCCTTGGCCGGCTTCCACTCGCCCTCGGCGGCACCCACGTTTGCGATAATCGCAGAGAACAGCGCGAGACAGATCATAACGCTTCGCATCAGAGGTGCCCTCTAAAAGGATTCTTCCGCTGGTAGTCTTCGCCGTACCGCACGGGCGGCCAATTCACCCGTGAAAGCGGAAGGACGAACAATTCGTGCAAGGTAACGACGTACCGCCGTTCCACGCGATCCCGATGGTAGCTCAAGTGATTCCGCACTTCCACAGAGGTGGACAAGCTGTCAGTGCTAAGGACGGCCCGTGGACTGCGTCCATTGGGAGCCCGGCCGTCGGCGAGATTCCGTCACCGACGACGAATCGGCGGCAGCTTATCCTGTTTTCTTTGCCGGATTAGTTCTTGCATGACCGTCTCGGCCGATATTCGCTTACCGGACCGACGCGATACACGATCGGCAATTCCCTCTAACTGATAGTATTCCAACTCGTCGATCGGCAGGCCAACGTCGGCGCAGGCCTTCGCAAGCCATGCCCGTTCCTCGTCGCTCAAGCGGATCAACTCCTCGCGGAGTCGCGATTTGAGAGTGGCGGTCAACTTGCTCAACTCGGAAACGGGACAATTCCAATACGGGCTGAGCGAAACGGGCAGGTCGTCCGAGGATACACCGGACCGGACGACAAAGATCGGTTTGTCCCACGCCGTCGCCGCGCCCAATTCCAGGAATACGTACTCCGAATCGAGCGACGCAGGCGTCGAGAGGACAACGACGGCGTCGGAATTGTTGATTGCCTCGCGGATCGCGTCTCCATACGGTATTCCAGGTTCCGCCCAATCGTCGTCGAGGACGTTGAACCCGGAATCCGTCAGCCGCTGGGCGACCTTTCGAGCGAACGCCGCATCCGTCGGAGCGTGAACGATGAAGACATCGAACGGTTGTGTCACCGTACTCATGGTCGAAACCTCTTTAGGCGAGCGTCGAGCTCGTTGAGGTACTGGTCGAAGTCGTTGAGCAGAAATGTCCTCAACAGTTGGATTATAGTCGGTATCTCGGATAGGTCCACGGTAACCGTTCACGGCCCGGACCAGCGTTGTCTGGAAATTGGTCTTTCCTAAATCGGGGATTTTAGCGACATCAGTAGTATGTCGCAGGAACCGCTGGTC
>QEVJ01000277.1 GCA_003576845.1 Planctomycetota bacterium | reverse complement strand
AACCGCCGCAAAAGAATCCCGGCGAGCAGAACGCCGACGAGGGCCAACAACCGGGCGAGAATGCCCAGCCGAAAGAAGACGGCGCCGGCAACGAGAAGCAGCCCAAGGGCGAAGAGGAAGCGACTACCAAAGGCGAAGACGGCGCGTCGGGCGACAACGCCAAGGAAAACGAGCAGCACGGCGGCAAGCCGAACGGCGATAAGCAAGACGGCAACCAAGGCGACAACCCCCGCGAACAGCAGCAGCCCAACGGCGAGGGCGGCGCGGGCCAGAACGCCAACGGCGACGACCAAGGCAACGCCGAGCAGCGGCCCGGCGGCAAGGACGGTACGGGCAATCAGCAAGGCAAGCCCAACGGCGCGGACAAAGGCGGTACGGGCGGCAAACCCGGCGGCGCGGACGATCCGGCCAGTCAAACGCCGGAGCGCAGGGTCCCCGCTGGTGATGCCGAGGCGATCAAGGAATTGCTCAAGGATCGCCAGAATCAAAACGGCGCTCAGCCGGGCGATAAGTCGGGCGACGCGCGGCAAGAAAACGCCGATCCGAGTGCCGCCGGTTCGCCGAACGACAGAACGACCGATCAAGCCCCCGGCAGCGAACAACCAGCCAAAGGCGTGAAGCCGAACGACAACGGCAAGGGCACGAAGCCGGAGCAGAAGACCGACGAGCCGAAGGGTGCCGGCGGTCCGCAAGGCGAGGACAATCTGGAAGGCGGCAATGCGCCCAAAGAAGACGCCGGGATGAACGAAGGCATGGGCGACGAGTCGCGCAACCCGCAATCGGATCGTAACGACAAGCCCGGTGGAATGGCGAAGCCCGAAGCGACCGAAGAAAAACCGGACGGCAAGAAGGGCGATGAGAACTCGCCTGGGCCGGGAATGGGCGATCCAGGAGCGGGCAGCACCGGTCGTCCCGATAAGACGGACACGGGATCGCCGGAAGGCCACGAAGCGAACAGGCCTCAACACAAAGCGAGCGATCAAAGCGACGACAACGCCAAGCCGAGCAACGAGGAAGCGAAGTCGCCCAACACGAGTCCGAAGCAATCGCAGAACTCAACCAAGGGTGAGAACCAAGGTCACGAGTCTGGCGGAGGCGCCAGCGGTGGCGGGCAAGACGCCAATCAGCCCGGCAAGGGCTCGGCCGGAAAGCAACAATCGTCCGAAACTGGCGGAGACGCGTCCAAGGAGCAAGGCAAAGGCACGACCGGCGACAAGGCCGGCGATGGCGTCGAAGCCGAGGGCAAGACCGGCAACTCCAAGGACGAGCGAGGCGCGGGTTCTGCCGGTAAGCCGAAGAACGAAGGCGAGCGGAAGCCGGGCGACAAGGGAACCGCGGGCGACGGCGATTCCGACCCCAATGCCGATGCGCGCGATGACGAGCAGACTCCGACGGGCAAGCCCGGCAAGAATCCCGGCCAGGGCAAGCTGAACCCCGGCGGCGGGCAAGCGCCCGGCGATCCACAAGACGCCGCCGCGGAACCGCCGCCCGCCGGTCCCGAGAAGGAAGACCCCGCCGACCTCGAATACGCCAAGAAGGCGACCGATCTGGCCCTCGAGCATCTGCGCGACCGGATGAAGCAGGGCGACGAGCAGGCGTTGCTCGACAAGCTCAAGTGGACCCGCGAGGACGCCGAGCGGTTCCTGGCCAACTGGGACCAGATCAAGCGCGAAGCCGGCACGAACAAGGCGGCGGCCGAAAAACGGCTTCACGAGGAACTCAAGAGCCTTGGGCTTCGCCGCGGCGCCGCCAGCTTCACGGAGGGACAAGCCACCAAGGACAGCGAGCGGGGGCTACGAGAGGGCGTCAACGTGCCCACACCCGCCGAGTTCCAGGAGAAGCAACGGGCGTATCGGGTTGGGACGGGGCGGTAGGCGGGGGTCGGGATTCGGGGAAGACGCGTTGACTGGGTAAGGTTGCGCCGGCCTTTACTCTCGCTTGGGGTATGCGTATCCTCTGCCGCCCAAATCGCGCTCGCTCTGTATATCGCTGCGCGGGCGGTGGCTATGCGTTCTTTTGATCGTTGGGCGCGAGGGAGTGCGTTCATGGCGGCTTTGTTTTCGCGGCGGATTTTGGCGGCACGCGACGCCAGGCAGGCGAGTGCGGCGACGACGACTTACTTTCAAGACGGCGTCTACTACGATGTGCGCGGCGAAGGCGACGAGTTGATGACCTTCGATCCCAAGACGGGCCGGATCGCGCTCGCCGATCGGAATCGCCGCTTGCGGACCGAAATCAAGACCGACGATCTGGCCCGACTGGCCGAACGCTTTCGAGCCGCGGCCCGGAAGCACGGCGACGCGGCGATTCGCTTTGCGGCGAGCGGCAAGTTCGCGGCTTCGTTCGACGAACGGTCGCGAGAATTGACCGTCGCCGGCGCGCCGCTGACGTATCGCGCGGCGTGCGAACGTCCGGGCGATGCGAGCGATGCCGAACGCTGCCGCGAGTTTTCCGATTGGTGCGCGCGGCTGAACTCGGTGCATCGGGGCGGACTGCCGGCGCGAGCCAGACTAGCGCTCAACGAAGAACTCGCGCGGCGCGAAATGGTCCCGACGACGGTGCGATTGACGCTTCGCGACGAGCGTTCCGCTAAGGAAACGCCGCTCCGCAGCGAGCACGCGTACACGTGGCGGCTTTCGACGGACGACCTCGTGCGGATCGCGAGGGCCAAGAAACTTGCGGCGGAGTGCAAGCCGGTTTCGTTCGCCGAGTACCTGGGATACGAAGCTACGCCGCGCGACAACGCGGCCGCGAACCATTAGAATCGAGCCGAGAACGGAACTGTAGGAGGCGAATCCTTTCGCCGACGGGTTTGGTTAGCGATTCGGTCGGCGAAAGGATTCGCCTCCTACAGTCGTCGGATATTGGTTCGTAATCGCGCCTCAGTCGCGGCGGCCGTCGAACTGCGGCACTTCTTTCTGCGTGCCGAGCCACTTCTTCCAGAGTTTCTGGTTGAACTCGAAGTCCTGGCCGGAGAGTTTCGTCAGCGTGCGGTGGACTTCCTCGTTGAGGAACGTCTTGCGGACCTTCTGGGGCTTCATGTTAACGCCCAAGCCGCCGCCACCGCCGCTGAGTCCGCCGATGCCGTTTCCCGACTTGTCGAACGTCGAGTTGATCGAGCCGGGTCCGGTCGCGCCGGTCGGGGCCAGCTCGAACGTGTGCTGCGTAATCAGCGCGTCGATGAGCGGGCCGATCGCCCGGCGGTCGCCGATGTAGCGGAGTCCGACCGCGGCCCGCTGAACGACTTCGTTTTCCTTATCCTTGAGGGCGAGCATGTAGCGGTTCGTCGACGACGACGCTTTCGCCTTGCCGACCGTTTCGTAGCACGCGATCCGCAGCTCGACGTCGGGGTCCTTGAGCGAGTATTCGACGAGCGCGGCGAGCGATTCGGCCGTGCCGATGCTGCTCAGCGCCGCGATGTACCACTGTTTGATCGCCCGCGACTTGTTCGGATCGCGCGAGGGCTTGTCGGTTTCGAGCGCGAAATAGTAGTGCAGCGCCTTCACGGCGTGCGGGTCGTTGATTTCCAGAACCCTATCGCGGGCAAGATTCGCCTTACTTGTATCGCGGCTATCGAGGTCGTCGCGGAGCCGCTTGAGCGTCTGCATCCAGGCCTTTTGCTTCTGGTCGGTGAGCGAGCGCTGCTCGATCAGCTCGATCTCCTGCTTCGTGCGCCATTTGCCGCGGTAATAGACCAGCCCTTGACGCTGCTTGAGCTCCTCGTCGCTGATCCACTCACCGTCGACTTTCTTTTGCTTGAGGCGGGCGCGGGCCCGGACGTGGTCGGGATCGATCTCGACGACGCGGCGGAGGTGCGCCTTTTCCTGGATCGACAGGAAATGTTCGCGGCACCAGTCGGCCAGCTTGAGCTGGTCGTCGACCGTGTCGGCATAGCTCGGGGCGACGCGGTCGTAGGCGACCTCTTCGTCGCGGCGGCGGACGACTTCTTTCACGTCGCTGCGGGCGATCGTCATCTGGCCGCCGTCGGCCGTGCGGACGACGTACTCGCGGGCCCACTTGTCTTCGGAGTTGACGTGCAGGCCTTCGATCTGGCCGCCGTTGCGGAGCACGAACACATCGGCCGACGCGGACGCGGCGAGCATCGCGGCGAGGACACACGTGGTGGGAACGACGCGGTAGATCATGGTGCTGCAACCTCGGCGCTTGGCACGTCGTCAAATCCGTAACAGTTTAGCCGTCTGAAGCACTCACGGCGGCAAGCCGGGGAGTTTGCCGGTGGTTAGGTATTCGCGGATGGCGTTGGTGATTGTTTTCAGTGGG